>DCSN01000005.1:0-152 GCA_002325645.1 Pseudanabaena sp. UBA1465 | reverse complement strand
CATTCCTTTATTGCCAATCATCGCGGCGATAAGGTTGCTGAATTAGGAGACAGCGAAGAGGGGGTAATTTTATCAAGTTTTGATCTTGATCAAATTCGACTTAATCGCGCTTCCTTTGGCTTTTTCCGCGATCGCCGCCCCGATTTATATCA
>DCSN01000034.1 GCA_002325645.1 Pseudanabaena sp. UBA1465 | reverse complement strand
TAACCCTCGAAGATTGGCAAGAAATTGGACTTGATACCGCAAAAGGAGCTGCGCTTAGTGGTATATCGGCAACGGCTATTTATGGGTTAACCAATTTTGCCCAAATATCTGCACCTTTAGCTGGTGCTTTTGTTAGTGCAGGCATGGAAATTGCTAGCTTGGTCGGCAGTTTGAATCGAAGGGAAATTACTCGCGATCAATTCGTTGAATTAAGTTTATTTGCTTGTGCTGATTCAGCCATTGTTGCTGCTGGAGCTACTATCGGACAAGCTTTGATTCCGATTCCTGTTGTTGGCGCTGTCATTGGTGCGATCGCAGGTCGAATTGTGACTGGTTTCTGCAAGCAGTTATTGGGAAAAGATACTCATCTTGCTCGACAAGTGGAACAATATTATCAACAGTCCCTCGCTAAAATTGACCGAGCTTACAAAGCAGCCGTTGCTAATCTTCTTGCTACCTATGAACGACTAGGTAATTTAGCAGAAGCAGCTTTTGACTCTAACTTAAACCTTGAATTGAGATTGCAAGCTAGTATCGAATTAGCTGAAGCTTATGGCGTTTCTGATTCCAAGATTATTCACAATGTAGATGAGCTTGACTCTTTTATGCTGAGTTGATCCTCGATTACATGATAAAAAGCCTAAATACCCTTAAAACCTTTGTTTAGCAAGCTTTTTTTCTTGATGGTCACCTAGTCAAGCTATATGACTCTACCACGAGCCATATAGCTTGAATTGACAAGGTAGTTTTCGTATGCTAAACTTAATAGAAGACAATTGAATAACACGCTCTGGATACAGAGGGCAAACTGCTGATGCCGCAGACGCCGGAGACTATTCCGATGGCCCGCAAGCCTGAAAACTGCCACAGGACTACACAAGACTACAGAGCAAATTTTTTACAAGAATACTATCAGTATTTTGTTTGTGTAAAAAATAGTTAGTCTCTAGAATGATGAACTTTAGAAAAAAATCTACTCCCAAAAAATCTAAAATAATAAAATCTGGAAAAAAATGTATAACAAAATCTGGAAAAAAATCTAGAAAACACATAAAACAAAGTATAAAAAAACGCATATATTTTCAAAATAAGCAACTTCAAGAAAAATTTAAGCACGCTAGTGATTTTGGTATTCAAGAAAGTTGGAGTTTACAGAATTTAACAAAATTTCAAATCGCTATAGAAAATCATTTACAAAGTAGCACTACGAAAGTGAGGAGGGGAACTTTCAGAAGAATGCCAGTAGTTCATTATTTTGATCCGCAAACAGCTTTAAATGTCTTTTCTGATGATAAGGGATATTTTATCAGTGGTTGGAAATTGAAGGAAAACCAACTTAAGGCGATTATAGATACTGGTAATATTGGAGGCGGCTGATAATAAAAAGGGCTGGAACTTTTTTCCTGCCCTTCTAAAAATACTAGATTGTAAAAAATTCATATATAGCGATCCTAAATCAGTCGCAAAATCGATCGAGACCAGAATCCTTGCAGTGTGAGCATCTTTGCTCGCGTATAATTTTGCAAATCATTTAGGATTGCTATATATGAAATATATTAGATTGCTGAAAGATTTTGTTAATAATAAAATCAGCAGCAATGAATTTGAGTTCCGATTTTTGGAGATATTTAAAAAAGAAAAACGTTTCGACTCAGAAAGGGAGTTCCAAATTTTAGACAAGTTGTTTGGTGATGTAGATGCTTATTGTGGCGATTCTGATTTATTCGATCCTGAATTTGATATTGATGAAGCTGAACTAAGATTATCAGTCCAACAAGCATTAAATGCCTTAGAAGAAGAGTTTGCGAAAACGGATATGTGATTCGGCGCTGTCATTATCTATATTTCAGCGATAAATTTGGTTCATGTTTTTTATTAATTTCTCACCCATGCTTGGAATACTCGCACGGGTGTGGTTACGCCTAGAGTTTGGCAGTGAGCGAGAAATTAGTCAATTTTGGTGGCGGGAAGTATGGGGAAAGGGGGAGAGCGATCGCCCTTTTAGATCTAATCCCAAATCCGGCTTAAATACCCCTCAATCTCTTAGTCCGCGCAGGCGGACTTCGTTTGTGTAGAAGCGATTTCAATCGCCGAGTTTTCAATCGCCTCCTTCACAAAGAAAATAACTAACTTATTGTCAATTCTGCAACTTCAACAGCGGTTCAATTTGCTGCCTTTGAAACTGCAATTCATCCGCCAAAGGCTGGTAAATTTCTCGATCGCCCGATTCATCACAATAATCCCACAGACCATTGTAGCAGTGGCGATCATCGTCCCAACCCGGATGGTTGACAATCGGATACAAACAGACTCCATCCACCGGAACTCCGGCTTTAATCGCCGCCGCTACCTCCGTGCACACATAATTCAACCAGACAGGTCTAAAATCGTCTTCAGTGCCTGTTTCAGCGATGAATAAGGGGCGACCGTAGCGATCGAAAACTTCTTGCAGGATGGCGCGAAATGGGCGGTACAGCGCATCGGTGTATTTCATCGGGTCTTCATTGTGAATCCACTGATTGCGATCGTAATAATTCACCCCAATAATATCGAGATATTTTTCCTTGCCGCCGAGTTCGGGGCGAAAACGTCCCGCCAACATATCCCAAGCTTGATATTGCGATAAACGATAACCTTCCGCCGCATCTTTATCCTCCGGTTTGTCAGGATCGGCAATAATGTTAATTACTGGGTCGATTTGAACGATGCGACTGCGGGGATTGACTTCCCAAACTGATTCTATCGCTGCGATCGATGCTTTGATTAACTGGATTTTTAGTTCGTCTCCCCGCCCTTTTCCAAAAGGATTGATATAAGCAACATCGCCACCCGCCCAAGCAATAAATGAAATTTCATTGACAGGTGTCACGAAAGGTGTTTGGTCGGTTTCGTTAGCCAGCACTTCCATAAAAGCGCGCACCATGTTTGCAAACCTTGGCACAAATTCGGGACTGAAAATATCAATATCGTCGGGCCAGCCGTAGTGAAACAAATCCCAAATTACCTGCATTTTCATGTCGCGGGCGGCACGGATTATTGGCAGGACGCTGGAAAAATCGTATTTTTGGGGCGACTGTTCAATTAAGTGCCAGCGGAGGCCTTCGCGGACTGTGTAAATGCCTTGCTGTTGCAAGCGTTGGTAGTCGGCGACTACAAATTTATCGTGGCCGGTGGCGGCTGTGACATCGAGGCGTTTTCCAGAAAGCAATCGGTGGGTTGAACATTCAAATCCGCCCATGAAAAAACTTTGAAACATCAATAAAATGGGTAATGGGGCATGGGGCATGGGGCATGGGGAATTGGGAATTGGGCATGGGGAAT
>DCSN01000109.1:697-11135 GCA_002325645.1 Pseudanabaena sp. UBA1465 | reverse complement strand
AATTTGCGTCAAGAGCGCGATCGCCTATACCAAGAAATAGCTGAACGCCGTTGCAGCTTGGATTCTGAAATCGCTGAACAACAGGATATGTTAGCTCAAGAACTAAATGCTAGAAGGCAAAAGCATGAAAATGATTTAGCAGCAAGGCAATCAGAACTTGAAGCTGAAAATCAAGACCTGCAAAATTTGCAAAAAACAGTACGGCGAGAACAGAAAAATCTAAAGTTGGAACGTGAATTATTGCTGGAAGATCAAGAGTCGATTGATTTAAAAGTTCAGCATTTATTATCTACATCAATTGAAAAATCGAATGTAAAAATTCAAATTTTAGAAGAGCGACTTAAACAGTCTAACTTGCTACGAGAAAGCTTTGAGCAGAAATTGATCAATAGAACTGAAGCCGATCGCCGTTTTGGTAGTCGCACACCAGATGAAGTGATAGCAGAATTAACTAGTCTTGGGGAAGAAAATCACTTTTTGCGACAAAAACTGTCTGAACAACCGAGCCAAGCTAGTCTAGAGCGCTTACAGAAACTAGAAACTTTACAGGAAACTTGGGAAAGTGAACGGTTGCAGCTTAAAACTAGAGTCCAAGAACAAGAACGTGCCTTGTCTTTGAGTCGTGTTGAAGTCTCTAATCTTGAAACATTGCGTAATGAAAAAGAAGCAATGGAGGCAAGTAATTCACGTCTTCGTAAAGCTCTCGAAGATCTTCGCGGTGACTTAGCACTTTCTATTGCTGATGATCAGAAACGTAGTCAATTTGAACATTGTGCTGCTATGGATCAGAATACACTTTTGCAAAAAACTTCACAACTCTACAAAGAAATTACTGATCTGCGTGCATTTGCTAAAGATTTGCGCGATCGCATCGCTTTGTCTCAAGGCAGAGGAAAAGAGCTTTATTACTCAGAGCAGGATATTCGGGCTTTCCTTGGTGGTTTAGCAATGAGTCGTTTGCATATCTTGCAAGGGATTAGCGGCACTGGTAAAACTAGTTTGCCTCTTGCTTTTGCTCGTGCAATGGGCGATCGTCAAGCTAGTAATTGTAAGCTGATCGAGATACAGGCAGGATGGCGCGATCGCCAAGATTTGATTGGTTATTTCAATGCCTTTGAGGGGCGTTTTTATGAAAGTGACTTTTTTAAAGCAATCTATGAAGCCCAAACGCCATTGTACCGCGATCAAATTTATATCGTTCTACTAGATGAAATGAATCTTTCGCGTCCAGAACAGTACTTTGCCGACTTTCTCTCGAAGTTAGAACAGGCTGAATCAGGAAAGACTCCAACCCTAAGCCTACAATCAGATCTGAATAAGCCTTTCCCTAATCTATTTCAAAATAAGGAACTAGCCATACCTCCGAATATTTGGTTTATTGGTACTGCTAACCAAGATGAAACAACCTTGGAATTTGCCGATAAAACTTATGATCGCGCTCATGTGATGGAATTACATCAGCAAGCAGAAGCTTTTAATGTTGGCAGAATAGAATCGCGTCATCCTGTTTCCTATAGTGCTTTAACTAATGCCTTTAACGAAGCAAAAAGGAATAACCTTGATAAAGCTAAAGAATCATGGGAATTTATCAATGAGTCTGAACTTCGCGATTTACTCAAACGATTCAGATTAGGCTGGGGGAATCGGCTGAAGCGGCAAGTTGATAGTTTTGTTCCTGTAGTTGTTGCCGCAGGTGGCACAGTGGGAGAGGCAACCGATCATATTTTTGCTACCAAAGTTCTCCGTAAATTGCGCGATCGCCATGACACTCCCATTGATGATCTCAAACAGCTACAAATTTATATTCAAAAAAATTGGGAAGTGCTTGACCAATCATCTAATCCAATCCAGTCTCTAAATATTTTGCAAGAAGAAATTCATCGCTTGACAGGAGGAGTGTCATGAAAATTTGGGATCGACTACAGCAAAAAATTGTGCAGATTTCCTCAACGGCTAAAGAAGCGATTCCAGGTGCTTTACTAGGACAATGGCAGGTGAAATCTGATAATGACGGGACAAAACTAAATGGTATTCACGTTCAGAAAAATACTCGTAATTATCTTGTTCCTGATGCAACTAAACGCTTGACTCTGCAAGATAGTAAGGCGACATTGACTAGTAAATTTTCTGCTTGGCAAATTCCTGTAGATAGTGCTGCCGATAGTCTAGGATTTTTTGCAAAACAACATCAACAAATGCTTTCAAAGCAAAGCACTTGGCAAGACTGGGCAAATCTTTCGCCCCTTGTACCTGAAATTGCCAGTGCTATTCAAATACAGCCATTAGAGAGAAGTATTAAAGAGGCAATTCCCCATCTAGAGGAAATCTGTCATCGTCCGCGCTCTTATCTCAAAATGGAAACTGAAAAACTGCCTGTGGCAAGGGTTCAGCGTATTGCACCCCATGCGATCGCCTATTTAACCAGTCATACTGAAGATTGGGAATGTAAGACTTTTCGAGGAATCCGACCTAAAAACGTGCTGAGCCTTGTGCGTGAAGAATTGCTCGATATCTATGAAAATCGGGTTGCAGTGCGATTAATTGACCATGTTTTAATTTATCTGAGACAAAAAATTCGTGACGTTGAGAGGCTAAAAAATGAACTAGAGCAAGTACTTAATTTTTCTAAAGAAGCATCGCAGTCAATTCATTATCGTAATCGCACACGAATTTGTCGTCTTTGGGGTGAAAACTTTGATGCGGCTCCACAGTTAAAAGTTGCGGAAGTAACGCTAAATTTTTTAGAGCAAATCAAACAAAAGCTTTTGACTCTGACCGATACAGACCTTTATAAAGCAATTCCTCGCAGTGCAGAGGTGGAAAGCACTCTCAGAAATACCAACATCCTGATTGGCGATCGCCACTATCGTGAGATTGCTAAATTGTGGCGGGAGTGGAGCAAGTGGCGCAGCAAAAAAAGTAAAACTGCACAGCAACTTTTTGATTTTTATCAGCAGACCATTAGTGGCTTTGATGCTTTTTGCTGTTTGCTTTGTTCTAAAGTGTTGATGAAAACCGATCGCGATCGCGGATTTGGTTACTCACCAGATTCAGCTTTACCTGAACGCGGTCAATCGTATTCTTTGCAGCAAGATTCGGCTAAAGAATCTGAATCTCTAAATTTCCAATGGCTAGAGGATGGCTCAATTCAACTGGAATCTGAGAAATTAGGAATTTTAAAATTTATTCCGTTAGTTGCACAGTTAGCAGAATCTCCTGACGAACAAACGAGCGAACAGATATTGAAATTACTTGAGAGTGTAATCGATCAAGCCAATTCACAGCCGTATCGGACAATTATTCTCTATTTTGGGACTGCTCAGGATGTGTCCAAAATATCGCCTAAGTTTCAACGATTTTTTAATACTATTGGTAATGATTTACTGAGTTCTGATCTAAATTTTAATTCTAAACGCGATCGCAAGTTAGCTTTGTTGCCCGTTAGTCCCTTTGATATTTTGAGTACAGAGAGAGTTGCTAGAGCAGTTCAATGGTGGACTTATTCGCAAAAGTGCAGCGCTTATCCTATCAAGAATGTATTAGAATTTCGATTGCCTGATGAACTACTTAGACAGCTTCAGCAGTTGGAAGCGATGCGTCAAAGTCCTCAAAACAATCAACTTCTGTTTATACGTCCTCTCTCTCTTAGTGATCGCAAAGTATTCACCAGTAACTTGCATAGCATGATTAAGCGAGAAGAGGCTAAGGGTAATTCGGCTAGAGGAGAAGTTGTCAAACTTCGGCAACTGGAAAATATGCCCGAAAGTGTTGATCAAGAATTTGAGTCACTCTTAACCTGTCCTACTTGCCAAGCAAAGTATTCGGCAACTGGCTTTGATATTAGTTTTGAGTATATAGGAAATGATTGCTTTACGGCTCATTGTCAACAATGTGATACTAATTGGGGCTTACAAAGATGTGGGCAATGCCAAACTAACTATCCGTATATCAAACTTGGCGGAGCTAATCCTGAAATTAGCGATCGCTCTATTGGTTGGTGCGATCGCGTATTTGGACGTGATGTACTAGCTGTCCCTTGTTTTGATAATAATAATTTACAGTTCTATATTTGTTCTAATTGTGGAAGTTGTGGCAATTCCTCTCAGTCCAGTTCTTATTCTTGTCAGCGATGTTTAAAACCCAAATAATGCGAAGTGCCGCCTCACATTATTTGGGTTTTAAGCTGGCGATAGCTAGAGAATATGTAATAATCGAATTTTAGGATTTTTTGAGAAATAGATTTAAATAAGGATTTATGCCATTTTATCAAGCTCAAACTCAAAATCAAGCTCAGCCGTTGCCAGAACAGGGGCAGTTAGTAAAAGTGCGCGGACGGACTTTTGCGGTGATGAATGTCCAAGCTTCGGGCATGAGTGCTAATCCTGTCCATCTTGCTAAGTTGCCAATGCATCATTTGCTAACGCTTGCCTCGATTGAAGATGAGGGATTGGGAGAAGAGTTAGAGGTGGTGTGGGAACTGGAAAAGGGCGCGAAGCTGTTTGAAGAAAGGGAGTTACCCTATCCTGATGCTTTGGATCGTCCTGAAGTATTTTCGGCGTTTTTGGATGCGGTGAAGTGGGGGGCTGTATCTAAGAGCGATCGCCAAAGTGTGCAGTCACCTTTTCGTAGTGGTATTGATATTGAAGATTATCAGCTTGATCCTGTGGTGCGGGCGGTACAGATGCCAAGGGTGAATTTGCTGATTGCCGATGATGTGGGCTTAGGTAAAACCATTGAGGCGGGGCTGGTGGCGCAGGAGCTAACGCTACGACAAAGAGCGCATCGGATGTTAATTATTTGTCCGTCATCTTTGCAGGTGCAGTGGCAAGAGCAGATGCGCGATAAGTTTGGCTTAGATTTTCGGATTGTGAATAGTGAGTTGATGCGAGATTTGCGGCGGCGGCGTGGGCTGCATACCAATCCTTGGGGACATTATCCACGTTTGATTACTTCCATTGATTTTATTAAGCGCGATCGCCCGTTACGGTTATTGCGCGAATCATTGCCATCGGAAGGTGAGTCGATTTATCCGCGTAGAATTGATTTGTTAATTGTCGATGAAGCCCATAATATTGCACCATCGGCGGGGGGCAAATATGCTGTAGATTCGCAACGAACGGGGGCGGTCAGATTTTTAGTTCCCCATTGTGAGCATAAATTATTTCTATCGGCAACGCCTCATAATGGTTATAGTGAGAGCTTTACGGCTCTATTGGAGCTATTAGATTCTCAGCGATTTGCTAGAGAAATTCCACCCGATCCGAAGCAGTTGAATTTGATCATGATCCGTCGTCTCAAGCGGGAATTGCCGCCCAATTGGGATGGTACGCCGCGCTTTCCCGATCGCGTGTTAGAGGCGATCGCTGTCCCTTATACCGATGCGGAGCGTGCAGCAAATCGCAAGCTCAATGAATATACAAAATTGCGAAGAGAAGGAGCGACTAATAAACTAGAGCAAACGGCGACTGAGTTTGTGTTGAAATTACTCAAAAAACGTTTATTCTCTAGTCCTCAAGCTTTTTTGACCACCTTAATTAAACATGAGGAGTCACTCAAAAAGGGTAAGAATTTGTCCAAGCGTTTAGCTCAGCCCACAGTGGGACTATTGCGGCGACAGATTGAAGATATTGAAGAAGAATTTGCTGATGACGATCTTTATGAAGAATCAACATCGGCGGCGATCGCGACAAGTACAACGCTATGGCGATCGCTTTCGGCGCAAGAACAAAATATGCTCTCAGAGCTAAAGGCTTGGGCTGAGCAAACAGCGCGTCAAACTGATAGCAAAGCTGAACAGTTACTTGCATGGATTGACCAACATATTCGCCCCAATGGGCAGTGGTCAGAGGAGCGCGTGATCATTTTTACGGAATATCGGACTACCCAAAAATGGTTGGCGGATTTGTTGCTGAGTCGTGGTTTAGGACAGGGCGATCGCTTGATGACGCTCTATGGTGGTATGAATAGCGACGATCGCGAAAAAGTGAAAGCTGCCTTCCAAACTAATCCTAAAGTCTCACCTGTGCGGATCTTGCTTGCCACCGATGCCGCTTCTGAGGGTTTGGATTTGCAAAATTACTGCTCGAAATTAATTCATTACGAAATCCCTTGGAATCCTAATCGGATGGAGCAGCGTAACGGACGGATCGATCGCCACGGACAGAGGGCGGACAAGGTGCTGATCTATCACTTTGTCGGTCAGGGCTATCAAAATCAGGTGATGCGTGATGTGAAGGCGGGAGATCTTGAAGGTGATTTAGAATTTTTGATGCGGGCGGCGTTGAAAATTAATAACATCCGTGAGGACTTGGGTAAGGTGGGACCAGTGATCGCCGCACAGGTGGAGGAGGCGATGCTCGGTAAGCGCGTGCGACTCGATACGGCTCAAGCGGAAAAGGACTCAGAACCGATGCGCCGCTTGCTTAAATTTGAGCGACAGGTTCAAAAGGATATTGAGAAACTTAGGGAAAAACTCGACCAAACCCGTCAAGATTTGCGCCTCGAACCGAGCAATATTCAATCGGTGGTACAGGTGGGCTTGCGTCTCGCAGGACAGCCCGAATTGATTCCCATTGAACACGATCCCAAGGCTTTCTATTTGCCAGCTTTTCGCGGTAGTTGGGCGGTGTGCAATCAGGGGTTAGCCCATCCCCATACAGGCGAGATCCGTCCGATTACCTTCGATCCCGATCGCGCTAGACATAAAGACGATGTGGTTCTCGCTCACCTCAATCATCGGTTAGTGCAGATGTGTTTGCGGTTGCTTAGAGCCGAGGTATGGTTACGGGGAGAAACGAAAAAGCTAAATCGTGTTACGGCGCTGCAAATTCCCAATAGTCTGAGTGCTGAGCCTGTGGTGGTTGCCTATGGGCGCTTGGTGATTTTGGGTAGCGATCAACAGCGCTTGAATGAAGAGGTGATTACGGTGGGTGGTGCGATTCGTGGCGGTAAGTTTGTGCGCTTGAATGTCTTGGAGCTAAATCAGTTATTGCAAGTTGCCACGCCTGACCTCGTGCCAGAGTCGGTTTCTCAAAAACTGATCGGGCTGTGGGATGTTTACGCCGAACCTTTAAAAAAGAGTCTCGAAAGTCGGATGGGCGATCGCCAAAATTCTTTGCAAAAGCAATTAGCCGATCGCGCTCAACAGGAATTGGGCGATATCCAGACAATCCTCGAAGAACTGCAAAGGAGTATCGAAAAGGAGATGGCGGATACTGCGAAACCGCTTCAGCTTGATTTGTTTAGCAATGATGAAAGGGAACAGTTTGAGCGCAATCGCCAAAGTTTGGAATTGCGACTCAAGCAAATTCCTGATGAAATCAGCAAAGAGCAGGAAATCATCCGTCAGCGCTATGCTGACCCGCAGCCAAGGTTGTTTCCTTTGGCGATCGCCTTTCTTGTGCCACCAAAATTGTTTTAATCAAATCAAATGGTGGCTTAGCCACCATTTGATTAGTTGGATCTGAGTTTAGCGATCGCCTCAATAGATAGTCCTGTGGATTCACTAATGGCTTGGTCGTCCAACACATTAAGTAATTTTTGGGCGATCGCCAATTTAGTTTGTAGTTCTCCCTGCTCGACACCTTTTTTCATGCCTTGCTCCAAGCCAAGGCGCTCGGCTTTTTTGATGGCATTGCGTTGATCGCTGATGAAAATAGCAGAGCGATCTAGATCATCTAACTCTTCTTTAGAGAGGTTTACTTGATTGGCGATCGCAAAGGCTTTTTTGATGGCAGGGACATTACCCATGTTGTCGGGGACTGACTCTAGTTTGCGAGCGGTTTTGAGGAAATATAGCCATTTATCGCTTAGGGTTTCTAGCTCTTCTAGGGACTTTTTGAATTTGGGTAATTCGACAAATACTAACTCAATGTCATAGATCGAATAGTCGGTGAGATAGGTTTTTTCTTTGAGAATAAAGCGAGAAGTTAACTGATCTAGTTCTGGAAACATGGTGAAGTCAGTAATGGTTAGGGCGATTACTGGTTGGAGATCGGTGTAATCTTCGCCAATGTCTAGCTGACCTGAGTAAGCTTTAGCCGCATTATAGAGGATGCGTTTTTCAAAGCCTTCCACGTTTAAGACCTGCATCTCGATAATCACATTGCTAGATTTGCCCTGTTCATCTTGGATAGTTGCTTTGACATCAACATAGGTGTCTTTGATGCCACGCAGTCGAGGGGCAAGATAGGGGTCAAGAATTTCAAGATCGATAATCGTGTCTTTGCCGTCGTAAAGCAGGGCATTGAGAAAGCTGATCAGAATATCGTGGCTTTGTTCGGAGCCGAATATTTTTTTGAATGCGTAGTCGATTTTAGGGTTGATGAAGTGCATAGTCTTTAAACAAAATACTTGAAAGAAAACACATAGAAAACAGCGAGTTATAGTCATTCTAGCAGTCGTGCATTAAGATGTACTTACTCTCAATGGAGCTATTGTCGCTATCTATGTTGATCGCCCGTCATCATGCTGAATGGTTAAGCCTCCTTGATATTGTTGGCTCATTTTTGAGTATGGAGGTATTGCTAGAGGTATTTCCGCAGGGTTTGAGCGCCCATGATAGCGAGCATTTTGCGCTGTTGAAACAGGTTTATGCGGAGTGGGGACAGGATCAGCGCGATCGCGAAATTCATTGGGCATGGGTGGAATGGGTGTTGCAAAATACCTTGGGCTATCCACAGGAATATTTGAGGACGGGGCAGGAGATTGGGGAACATTGGCGAGTGCGGCTGGAGCAGCAGCAGGAAACTTTGATTCCTGATTGGGTATTGGTTGATCCTCACGATCCGAGCAAGGCAAATCGTCCTGAGTTATTGATTCAGATATTTGAGCCGAGTCAAAAACTGGATGGAACTTATAAGGGAATCTCTAAAGGTTCCAACTGGTCGGCTTCGCCTGTGACGCGGATGGTGGAGCTATTGCGTGGGCTGCGGGTGAGTTTGGGATTGATTACCAATGGCGAAGAATGGATGTTGGTTTATGCGCCGCAGGGTGGGACTTCATCGAC
This sequence comes from Pseudanabaena sp. UBA1465, assembly GCA_002325645.1. Taxonomy (GTDB): domain Bacteria; phylum Cyanobacteriota; class Cyanobacteriia; order Pseudanabaenales; family Pseudanabaenaceae; genus Pseudanabaena. The sequence goes on along the minus strand of DCSN01000109.1, from coordinate 2,128 downwards.
GGTTTCTTGGTATGGGAATATTTGGGTTGAGGAGAAGATTACTCTACGCGCATTTCGGGATTTGCTGGGGGTGGAGCGCTTCTTTGGGGTGCAGGAGCAGGATACTTTAGCGAGTCTGTGCGATCGCTCTAAAAATTCGCAACAGGAAGTTACTGACCAGCTAGGGCTACAGGTACGCAAGGCGGTAGAAATCCTGATTCAGAAATTGGCGGAAATTGATGCCGATCATCAGGGGCGAATGTTGGCGCAGGTGTCGATGCAGGAGCTATATCAGGCGGCTTGTTTTGTGATGATGCGGTTGGTGTTTCTGCTATGTGCGGAGGAGCGTGGGTTATTGCTTTTGGGTGAGGAGCGCTATGACAAGAACTATGCGGTTTCGACTTTGCAGGAGAGTCTCAGGGCGATCGCCGATCATAGTGGTGAGGAGATTTTAGAGCGTCGTCATGATGCTTGGTGTCGGTTGATGGCGCTATTTCGGGCGGTGCATGGTGGTGTCTATCACCCTAATTTTAAGCTGCCTGCCTATGGTGGTGATTTGTTTGATCCTGATGCGTTTCCGTTTTTGGAGGGCAGATTTGAGGGGCATGATGAGCCGATCGCGGTGGATAATCGCACGGTGTTACATCTGTTGGAGTCGTTGCAAATCCTGAGAATTAAGGTGGCGGGGGGTGGTTTTGAGCCGCGCCGTTTGAGTTTTAAGGCGATCGAGGTGGAGCAGATTGGTCATGTCTATGAGGGGTTGTTGGATCATCAGGCGGTGCGATCGCTGTCTACGGTGTTGGGTCTGGAGGGAACGAAAAATAAGGAGCCTGAGATTTTGCTAGAGGATCTGGAGGCTTTGGCGGCGCAGGGTGAGGAGGTGTTGGTTAAGTTTTTGAAGAAGGAGACGGGACGGGGGGAATCTGCTTTGAAAAAGTTGCTTAGTGTTGATCGGGAATTGGTAATGGGTGATGGGGAATTGGGAATTGGGCAATCACCGATTACCAATCACCAATTACCGATTACCAATTTATCCCATTACGAAGAATCGCGTTATTTGACTCGTTGCGGTAATGATTTGGCGCTTTGGCATCGGATTAAGCCTTTTTATCGGTTAATTCGTAAGGATACGCGGGATTATCCTGTGATTATTAGTGCGGGGGCGGTGTATGTGACGGCGGGGACGGATCGGCGGGAGTCGGGGACGCATTACACGCCGAAGGCTTTGACGGAGGAGATTGTGCGCTATACGTTGGAGCCGTTGGTGTATGTGGGGGTGAGTGAGGGTATACCGCAGGACAAATGGAGGTTGCGATCGCCGCAGGAAATTCTGAATTTGAAGATCTGCGATCCGACGATGGGTTCGGGGGCGTTTTTGGTGCAGGTTTGTCGGTTTTTGGCGGCGCGGTTGTTGGAGAGTTGGGAGAGGTTAGATCCCCCCCAGCCCCCCTT
>DCSN01000109.1:0-654 GCA_002325645.1 Pseudanabaena sp. UBA1465 | reverse complement strand
CCAGCCCCCCTTAAAAAGGGGGGAGAAGAGTCTGGAAGTCCCCCTTTACAAGGGGGATTTAGGGGGATCGATCTTCACTGTCTTCGGCAATATCTCTAAGCCTGATCTTGATGAGGCGCTGATTCCTGATGATGATTTGGATCGGTTGATTGTGGCGAAGCGCTTGATTGCGGAGCGTTGTGTGTATGGTGTGGATAAGAATCCTTTGGCGGTGGAGATGGCGAAGTTGTCGTTATGGTTGGAGACTTTGCAGAAGGATAAGCCGTTTACGTTTGTGGATCATGCGTTGCGGTGTGGGGATTCGTTGGTGGGGGTGACAGTGGAGCAGTTGCGGTTTTGGGATTTGGATGTGTCGAGTCATATTCATCAATTGGGAATTGGGATTAATGAGGTGTGGAATCGGATTCGGGAGGCGATCGCTAAGCGGATGGAGCTTGAGAGTTTTACGGTGAATTCGCGGGAGGATCGGGCTAAGAAGGAGGCTTTGTTGGCGGAGTCACAAGCGCGGATTAAGGATCTGAAGGATCGGGCGGATTTGTTGGTGATGTCGTATTTGGCAAGTTGCAAGAGGTCGCAGCAGGATGATTTGCGCCGTGAGTTGCTGTTGGTAGCGAATGGTGAGATGGATGTGAGTGTGTCGCAGCGTGAGTTGTT
>DCSN01000086.1 GCA_002325645.1 Pseudanabaena sp. UBA1465 | reverse complement strand
CGAAACTTACACATTTTTGGGTGTTTTATAACAACGCAGAGTGTTGAAAGCATTTTAATAAAGATTGAATTTGTTCATCCGTATGGGTTGCCATGAGCGTGATCCTAATTCTTGCGGTCGGTACGGTCGGCGGACGAATGGCAGGGGCAAAAATGCCACGATCGCGTAAGTTTTTTGCTATTTGTAGAGTTTGGGGAATATCACCGACCTCGATCGCCATAATCGGTGAGTCAAAAGCGATCGCTTGAATACCCAAATCCTGTAAGCCCTGTTTAAATAATTCCACATTTTGCCAAAGCTGCTCGCGGAGAGTATTTTCTTCTGTGACAATGTTAATCGCCGCGATCGCTGCGCCCGTATCCGCAGGCGAAAGCCCTGTTGTATAGATCCAAGTCGCCGCCCGATTGCGTAAAAAATCGATCAACTTTGCGGAGCCTGCGACATAGCCGCCCAAACTTCCCAAAGCTTTGCTCAGAGTCCCCACTTGGATTAAATCTTGCTGAATTCCTAGGGCATTAGTCAAACCACCGCCGCGATCGCCAAATACTCCTGTTCCATGCGCCTCATCAACTAGCACCATGCAGTCATACTGGTTGGCTAAGTCCATAATTTCGCGTAATGGTGCGAGGTCGCCATCCATACTAAACACGCTATCGGTGATGATCAGGCATCGGCGATATTTAGCGCGATGTGCTTCTAGTTTGGCGGTAAGGTCAGCGAGATGAAGATGCTGATAATCGATCGCCGTTGCACCACTCATCAAGGCTCCTTTTTTCAAGCAGGAGTGATTATATGCATCACCTAAAATTAAATCCCGTTGTCCTGCGATCGCCGAGATCGTCCCCAAATTTGCCAAATAGCCAGAACTGAAGACTAAGGCGGCTTCCGTATTTTTGAGATCAGCGATCGCCTGTTCTAACTCCCCATGCAATGCCAGATGCCCCGTCACCAGACGCGATCCCGTTGCGCCCGTTCCATAGATTTCGGTTGCCCGAATTGCCGCATCAATTAAGCGGCGATCGCCAGCCAGTCCCAAATAGTTATTACTAGCAAACATCAACATTTCGCGTCCATCAATAACGGCGATCGTCCCCGCCTTGCTGGTAATGGTTTGCGTAGAACGATACCAATTAGCCTTGTGAAGGGAATCTAAGGAGCGATCGAGCCAGTCATAGGGAGTAGATATAGATTCAGTCTTCACACTTCTTTACAAGTCAGTTTAAAATCATAAAAGATAGTTAGTAGCGCATCGCGTTGCCAACTATACCACTGCTATTATCTAGGTTTTTAAAAAATGACTGTCGCATATCCCCATAAACTTCGTGGACAATTAAGCGCCCAAGACATCCTCGATCAAGTGGTACGTCAGCGCGAAATCCACATGGTGACGCTCAATCGCTACCGTTTTAATGAGCAACGTAGCTGCAAAGATTTGACCGATCTCATCGAAAAACTCGATGGCAAGCCCCGCGATTTGATCAAAGATTTATCCCATCACGTTGCCGATGAAGCACGTCATGCGCTCTGGTTGACTGACCTGCTCTATGACCTTGGTGAACATATCGGTACTCCTCCCGGAACTTCCTATATCGATGAGTTTGAGCGCTTCATTAGTCATGACACGATTACGACTGCTGAAGATGGCATCATCGAATCTCTCGCCGCGATCAACGTTACTGAAAAGCGTGGCTGTGAGTACTTTGCTGCCCATGTGCGCTCTTTGCAAAAGTCTGAGCAAACCTCTGAAAATATCAAGATTCGCGAAACCATCGAAAAAATCTTGCCTGAAGAAGTTGCCCATGTGCGTTGGGGTAATCGTAAGCTGGCGGAAATCGGCAAAAAGAGTGAAGCACTCCATGCCAAGGTGGATACTGCTAAGCGTAAATATGCGGCGATCGAGCAAGCTGCCTATGAGTCGGGAATGGATGTTCTCGCAGGCGCAGAAGTACGTCGTGTGGAGAATTTGATAAAGATTGCGGATACCCTGCCTCTGTGGCAACGTCCCCAGTACTTAATCGATCAATTGCCTCAGACTTTATTTTCTCCCGAATTGCAAAAAACTAGAATTGATCTAGTCAAAAAGGCATGGGACAAAGATCCCGCTTCTTTTGTGGAGAAATTCATTCCCATGTTCTTTAATGCCAATCTCAAAGATACGGCAAACAAAGCAGGAACTTATTAACAGTTAATATCAAAACTAAAAATGGCTACGCCATTTTTAGTTTTGATATCGTAACAGTCTTAGCAAGAAGTTGCTCCATTTGGACTACGGAGACGAAGACGGATTTCTGACCATGCTCTAGCGGCTCCCTGCTCATCTCGGCGAATTGGCTGACCTCTAAAAGCAGGATAGCGAACATAGAATATGGCATCTGCGACTTTATCTAGATCTCCATTAAAATAAGCAGAGTAGCCGTCAAAGCAATATCCACCACTAAAAGAAGTAGAATTAGCTCGAACTACTCGCCGAATCGCTTGCCACTCGCGAATAAATAAGCTATCTCCGTTATCAATTTTAGAGCCACGCATTTCTGGACGCAACTGCCACCATAACTCATCTGTTAGAGCATTAACTCCATCGTTATAAGTAGAAGGTCGCGCATAAGCCGATGGAACTGGCATAGCTACATTAGCTACTCCCAAAAATAAAATCCCTGATAATGCAATAGAAGATAGTTTCATAATTGCAAGAAAAATAGTTCCTGATAAATGACGTTAAATTTTCTGTAATGTTCCCAATCCAACCTCTATACAACAAATCAATTTAGCGATCGCACTGAAGCCAACACATGATCAGCAACGGTTGCTATTTGATCGAGAGTATTAAATCGACCAATGCCAAAACGAATGGAAGCATAGGCTAATTCCTTGGAATGCCCTAAAGCCGTGAGGACATGGGAAGGTGTAGTTTTTGCGGAGGTGCAAGCAGAACCTGAAGAGATCGCCACAATTGGCTGTAGGGCTAACATTAAGGCGGCTCCATTAATATTTGTAAAACTGACATTGAGGTTTCCTGCGAGGCGTTGGGTGGGATGTCCATTGAGCCGAATATTGTCAAGCTCACTCAATCGATTCCATAGATGTTGACGTAATTTTAGAGCTTGTTGCTGTTCTTCCGATTGAGAGGCGATCGCAATTTCTACAGCCTTGGCAAAGCCCACAATTTGCGGTGTGTAGAGAGTGCCAGAGCGCATTCCTCGCTCCTGTCCACCACCATGTAACTGTGGCGCGATATTTATTCTAGGATTGCGACGACGAACGTATAAGGCTCCAATTCCCTTAGCTCCATAAATTTTATGGGCGGTGAGCGACATGAGATCGATCTGCATCGCATTAACATCGAGAGGAATTTTGGCGATCGCCTGAGCAGCATCACTATGAAAGAGAACTTGGCGATCGCGGCAGATTTGCCCAATATCCGCGATCGGTTGCAGTACGCCGATTTCGTTATTTGCTGCCATCACTGAAACCAAAATCGTATCGGGACGGATGGCAGATTCTAATTCCTGTAAATCAATTAGACCATCGGATTTAACGGGTAAATAAGTAATCTCAAAACCTAGGGATTGCAAGTACGCGCAAGGATCGAGAACGGCTCTATGTTCCGTTTGCACGGTGACGATATGCCGTCCCTTGGAATGATAGGACTCCGCAACACCTTTAATGGCGAGATTATTGGCTTCTGTTGCGCCACTGGTAAAGATGATTTCTTCGGGCGTGGCATTAATGGAAGTAGCGATCGCCTCCCGCGCCAACTTTACCGCCGCCTCTGCTTCCCATCCATACAAATGTCCCACACTGGCGGGATTGCCAAAGGATTCGCGAAAATAGGGCAGCATCGCTTGCAACACCCTCTCATCGACGGGTGTTGTCGCATGGCAATCTAGATAAATTGGTCTTTGCATAGAGAAGTATCGATGTCGCGGCAAAGCCACGATACCCATGTTTAAAGAACTTGCTTGAGAGCCTCAGCCGAACCAACTACCGAAATTGCGGGAGTCGTAAAATACTTTTGGGCAGCATTCTGCACATCTGCTACTGTCACGCCTTCGATCGCTTCGACAAATTGGCGATCGAATTCCAAACCTAAGCCCATCACCTCATACCAGCCGTAGACTTGGGCGATTTGACTATTGGTTTGCTTACCGAGGGCATATTGTCCGAGCAGCTTGCTCTTACAGGTTTTCAACTCTTCGGCGGTAAGTGTCTCCGATGCTAATCTCTCACATTCATGGCGTAACCCTGCCAGAGCCACGCCCGTATTTTGTGAGGCGGTTCCGATATAGGCGATAAATTGCGAAGCTTCTAAACGGGTGGGATAAAAGGCTGAGACTTCGTAGGCAAGTCCGCGTTTTTCGCGTAGTTCCACAAATAGGCGACTCGATAAACCATTGCCCAAATAGGTCGAAATGATTTTAAGGGCGGCATAGTCGGGCGAATGTACCGAGGGCGCAGGATAGCCGATCACCACGATCGCCTGTTGAGTGTCCTGCTCATGGGTAACTAATAGGGGTTGGAATTTGGGTTCAGGTGTAGTAATCACGTTTGATTGAGAATTTTGCCAGTCGCCAAAGGCTTCTTCGACAAGGGCGATCGCTTTTGCGGGCGAAATCTTACCCGCGATGCTCACCACCATTTGATCGGGACGCAAATGCTTTTGATGAAAATCCACCAAATCATCACGGGTAATCGCGCTCACACTCGCTTCTGTCCCCAAGCTCGAAAAACCGTAGGGATGCTCGCCATACATTAATTTCTGGAGGTGATCGTAGGCAATCGTAAAGGGTCGCTCCTGCTGCGATCGGATCGATTGGATGGTGAGCCGTCTTTCAAGATCAAGTTCGCTACTGGGAAAACTAGGCGATCGCAAAATTTCCGATCCTAAAAGCAACATCTCATGAAAATCTGAGGTGATGGTTTTCAATGACAATACAAAATAATCACTAGAAGCTTCAGTTCCCAAGGATGCGCCAATGGATTCCACCTGTTCGGCAATTTCTAAAGAGGAATAGCGCTCAGTGCCGCGTGTTAGTAATGATGCGACTAAATGGGTAAGTCCAGATTTGGCAAGAGTTTCTACGCGCTCACCACCTGCAAAAAAGCAACGGGCTGCAATAATATCAGCCGTCAAATTTTCGGTTACTAAAACAACAAGACCATTGGGTAGTACCAAGCGATCGCTAATGCGTTGTGAGACTGCTAGAGACAAATCTTTTTTACCTAATTACAAGTTAAACCTTTGAAATATTTTACCAGTGATTTTTATAGCGCTGCTTTGCCGCGCTATAAAAATCGGTGCTTTATTTAGGTACAAAGCAGGTGATAAACCGAAGAATCGAGTTGGGTCTTACCAAGGAATTTTTAAAAGCTTTGCAAAGCAACGCTTTTAAAAATTTCCTTGGTTTTGGTTTGAGCGCAAAGCGCTGTAATAAGATTGGCTCAAGCCAAAATTACAAGCCAAAATTACAAGCCAAAATTACAAGCCAAAATTACAAGCCAAAATTACGATGTACACAAGCTCAAACTTAATGAATCATGAGTAATGAGATAGATCTACCATCTCCTATTACAGGAATGCGTCTAGTCGCGATCGCCATATTGCAATATCAAGATAAATTCTTGATGCAGTTGCGAGATGACATCCCCACTATCGTCCATCCTGGGGTGTGGACAATGTTTGGTGGGCATCTTGACCCTGACGAAAAGCCCACCATAGGAATTTGTCGCGAATTGCAGGAGGAAATCGGCTATATTCCTAAACAAATTAGCTTCTTTCGGAGCTATTTAGGCGAGCAAGTACAGCGTTATGTATTCTATGGGGCTTTAGATGTAGGGCTAGATCGACTTGAACTCAATGAAGGCTGGGATATGGATTTTCTGTCCGCCTCAGAGATTGCTAGTGGTTCCCATTACTCTTGCCAAGCTTTAGAAAAACGTCCCCTTGCCCCCAGTCATCAACAGATCATGTTAGATTTTCTAGCATCTTCAAGGAGCCGTATTAATATGTTGTAATGTGTGTGGTGCTTCGTGAAAGTTTTAAATGCGGAGAGAATTGGATGAGTATTGCAACGGATAAACAAAAATGTCTAGATTGCTTGACAAAAGCGATCGCCGACTTGCAAGGTCAAGCCGATCAAGAGCAATTGACCAAAATCTCCAATTTGATCATTCAAACCATGACTGGACCTTGGCGATCATTCCATACACCAAATCACATTTTTGAGGTTGGTGCTGGGGGAGATGCGATCGAGGTAATATCAGCACTATTCCACGATCTGGTTTATGTGCAGGTCGATCAAGGCATCAGCGTTAACATTAGCCGCTATATCTCTCCCTACATTAAAGAAGATCGTGAACAACTAGTCATCCTTGATCCGCCCGAACTGCAAGAAGATATAATTTTTAAAGTGGTATTGATGCTCTTTGGGTTTAGTCATGGTCAGCCCCTCTTACCCATGTCTGGACAAAATGAATTTCTGAGCGCACTTATTGCTGGTAAAGCTCTAGAACCAATTCTGCCTCTAAACAAATTAACCGAAATAGCTGCCTGTATTGAAGCCACCATTCCCTTTCGTCCTCAACCCGTTGCGGGCTTGACCTCATCGGATCTGTTATTTGGGCGATTAGTTAATGCTAACGAAGAATTTGAGTTGGGTTGGGATGATGATCAAATCGCGGAAATCGTCAAACGATCTGTGCGTTTATCAAATCGCGATGTCGAGAATTTTGCGAGTACTAATTCATCCCATTTTCTGAATAACACTTGGAATTTAATTCCTGAAACCAACCATGATTTGAAGAATGTCAATTCCTATACTGTGCATGGTTATCGAGTTTCCATGCAAAAAATGGAAGGTTTTATGAACTTTCTTGCCCCTGAAATCGTGTTTAGGCGCTATCGCAATGAGCCAGATGAAAAAAGCTATTACAAATTACTTGCTCAAACCAAACAAAATCTAGAGGTGTCCCGATTGTATTTAGGGACAAAATTAACTTCGATCGCCATCTTAGAAGCCCTATCCTTTCGCATTGGTGATGATATTCCCCTCTCCACGATGATGGGAGAATTACCGCGAGAAGATAAGCTCGTTGTCGGCTTGGAGCAGTTTTTGCCAGAAATTGAAGAACCCTTTAAACCTAATTCTCCCATCGAAGCCGAGGTCTTAGAGTTGCTAGATAAGGGGCGCACGGTTGACTCTAGTTATGATGTCAAAAATTCACCCGTAGCAACTTTTATGGTGAAGTCCATCGGGTTTCCTGAAATGCAAAGAATGTTGAAATTATCTAAAGAATTTTTTAAAGGTAATCTGACCCATGAGCAATTAATTGCTAGTTGTGATCCCTATGTGATTAAAACTATCAAAAATGCTGTGTTGCAGTTATTTGATTCTCGTAAAGCTTCCCTTGCACCATAAATTTTAGAATGCGTAAGTTCTCTATATCAGAAATCAAACATTTATTTAGATTGAAAATTAGATTTAGAAAGTGTCTACATCCCGATCCCAATTTGCAATGGGCATGGCTCGGCTTGCAATGGGGAATAGCATTAATTCACATTAATGGACTGCCAGCATCTTTACCACTAGCTTTTGTAATTCTCACTACTTGGTGGCATTATTGGCGAAAAATTACTAGCGATCGCCTTGGGCAATTATTTTTATGCTTCTGTGTTTGGCTGGCGATTACCTGTCTATGGTCAAGCGATCCCCTCAACTCGTTAGGAGGTGCGGCTAATTACATTCCCTTTGTCTTACTTTTTTTAGCATTGCGCCTAGTTTTGCAGACAGCCGCACAATTGCGGAGACTGGCTTGGATTATGGTAACTGGCTCAATTTTTAACAGCGTAATTGGGTTAGGACAAAATTTTCTGAATTGGTCAAAGCAGATCAATTTTTCTGTGACTGATATTTCTTTAAAAGCCCCAGACACTATAGAGAGAATGACTGCAACCTTTACCCATGCAAATTTTTTTGCAGGTTATTTAGTAATAGTTTTGATTCTTGGGACAGTTCTTTTATGTGAAGTTTGGCAACAAAAATCTGGGAATCAAAAATCTGGGAATCAAAAGCAGAGTAAACAAGCGTTGTCTGTGATGGTGCTTAGTACAAGCATTTTATTAAATTTAGTCTGCATTTTTTACACCAGTTCGCGTAATGGCTGGTTAACGTTACTATTAGCAGCTTTAGCGCTGATGCTTTTTTACGGTCAACGCCTCATCGTCGCATTTTTAGCAGCGATCGCCAGCATTGTGATGGGGGCAGCCTTTGCTGGTGAGCCATTTCAAGGTTGGTTCCGCCAAATTGTTCCCTATGCAATGTGGGCAAGAATTAACGGGCAAATGTATCCTGAACCCTATGCAAATAGTCGGGTCGCTATTTGGGAATACGCATGGAACTTGGCTCAGCAAAAGCCTTGGACGGGATGGGGTTTGCAAACTTTCCCGCCGTTGTACAAGGCCCATGCTCAAATTTATTTAGGACATGCCCATAATCTATTCCTAATGCTATCGGCTGAGGTTGGTATACCCACGACCTTGATCCTAGTCATTTTGGTTGGTTCAATCATGTTTCAATCCGTAAGAAATTTTATGCAAGCGCCCAGTCAAGATCCCAGTAGCGATCGCCAAATTTTATTTGGTTATCTTCTTGCCTTTAGTGCTTTTATTGCGTTTAATACCGTCGATGTAACTGTGTTTGATCTGCGTCTGAATGCGATCGCTTGGATATTACTTGGTGCGATCGGGGGAGTTCATTCGCGCCTAAACCATCGCGATCGCCAAAACTTATCATAAAATTTTTATAAAAAAAGAGACTGCTAAAGCAGTCTCTTTTTTAGAGTGTTTCCCCGCCGAAGGCGGGGTATTGATTAATAATCGAAGTCGCCACCAGCGCCCATTGCGCCACCGCCACCAGCAGCCTTATCTTCAGGCTTGTCAACGATGATACATTCGGTGGTGAGGATCATGCCCGCGATCGATGCTGCATTTTGCAATGCCGAGCGAGTCACCTTAGCAGGGTCAACGATACCAGCCGCAAACATATCTTCAAATGTGCCGTTAGCAGCATTGAAGCCGATGTTGAAGTCTTTTTCGCGAACGTTTTCGGCAATAACAGCACCGTTAAAACCAGCATTTTGAGCAATGCGCTTAACAGGAGCAGCTAAGGACTTGGAAACGATGATCGCGCCAGTCAATTCTTCACCAGTCAAATTAGCATTTGCCCAAATGAGCAACTCAGGGGCAAGGTGAGCCAAGGTTGTACCACCACCAGGGACGATACCTTCTTCTACAGCCGCCTTGGTTGCGTTGATTGCATCTTCTAAACGAAGTTTGCGATCCTTCATTTCGGTTTCTGTGGCTGCGCCTACTTTGATCACAGCTACGCCACCAGAAAGCTTAGCCAAACGCTCTTGAAGCTTTTCTTTGTCGTAGGAAGATTCGGTTTCTTCGATTTGACGACGAATTTGCTCAACGCGAGTCTTAACTGCGGCTTCATTACCATCAGCAACAATGGTGGTGCTGTCCTTGGTGATGATCACGCGGCGAGCTTTACCAAGTTGGTCGAGCTTGACAGAATCAAGGCGTAAACCTGCATCTTCGGTGATGACCTGTGCGCCTGTGAGGGTTGCCAAGTCTTCGAGCATCGCTTTGCGGCGATCGCCAAAACCAGGAGCTTTAATTGCGGCAACGTTAAGCACACCGCGTAAACGGTTAACTACGAGGGTAGCAAGAGCTTCTTTTTCGATATCTTCAGCGATGATGATCAGAGGACGACCAGCGCGAGCAACTTGCTCAAGGACAGGTACGAGTTCTTGAACGAGGGCAATCTTTTTGTCAGTGATTAAGAGAACTGGTTCTTCAAAGGAAGCTTCCATGCGCTCAGCATCGGTGACGAAATAAGGAGAGATATAGCCCTTATCAAAGCGCATCCCTTCGGTAATTTCCAGTTCAGTAACCATCGATTTACCTTCTTCAAGGGAAATCACGCCTTCTTTACCGACCTTATCCATCGCTTGAGCGATCATTGCGCCGACTTCTTCATCGTTACCAGCCGAGATGGTTCCAACTTGGGCGATCGCCTTAGAATCTTCAATGGGCTTAGCATGTTCTTTGATCTTGCCAACCAAGAAGGTCGTTGCCTTGTCGATACCGCGCTTGAGGGCGATCGAGTTAGCACCAGCCGCCACGTTGCGTAGACCTTCCTTAACAATGGCGTGAGCCAATACGGTAGCAGTGGTAGTTCCATCACCAGCAGCATCGTTAGTCTTAGAAGCAGCTTGACGAATCAAAGCTACACCAGTATTTTCAACGTTATCTTCTAGTTCAATTTCCTTAGCGATGGTTACGCCATCATTAACGATTTGAGGAGAACCAAATTTCTTCTCAAGCACTACGTTACGACCTTTGGGTCCTAGGGTGACAGCCACAGCTTCAGCCAAGATGTCCATACCACGCTCTAGGGCGCGACGTGCATCTTCGTTATAAATGATTTTCTTAGACATAATTTTTTTGGGTAATTGATAATTGGTAAATATTTTGATTTTGGAGAGTGCGAAGCACTCTCCAAAATCAACTAGGAAACGATCGCTAAAATATCTTTTTCAGCTAACAACACATACTCATCTGTGCCGAGTTTGATGTCAGTGCCAGCATATTTGGAGTACAGAACTTTATCGCCAATCTTGACTTCGAGGGCTTGGCGATCGCCTTTGTCATCGAGTTTGCCAGGTCCTACGGCGGCGATTTCGCCAACTTGGGGCTTTTCTTTTGCAGTCTCAGGCAAGAAAATTCCACCTGCGGTTCTTTCTTCTTTAGCGCTTACTTTGATAAATACGCGATCGGCTAAAGGCTTTACGGTAGTTACGTTTAATGTCGTGGTTGCCATTGGTATTCACTCAGTTGACTAGCATTTTTTGGCTTTGTCTAGAGTGGTTTAGCACTCTAGGTGACTGAGTGCCAATTTAACCGAAAGGGTTGCAATGTCTATAGTGTGGTTTACCGAACTGCATCTATGGGTTGCCAGACAGCTTTAGCCATTACGGCTCTGTGGAAGAGTTAACCTTGACTAGTTTTAACATTGAACCCCTGAGATTGCTTATGGTCTGCTGATCCTCTTCTTGAGAGGTATAGGTTGCATCGGATGCGACTGCGTGGGATTCTTGGTCTTGATCCATAGATTTTTGAGCTAGGCGATCGCATAGAGCATCAAGATGTGTCGATAACTTGATGGGTATACGAGGCGCAATAGAATCAAGATTGGGATGATTGGGCAAATCATCGCAGGGACAACAAACGGGAGCGCGAGGTCCCATATCTAAAGTCGGTACAAGTAAATTGCACCGAGCGCAGGCAATGATTTCCCATTCATTGCTAAGTAGATCGCTAATGGTTTGGTCAGTGCCACTCAAATAAGCTTCTTGAGCTTTTGTCGTACTAACTTCATCCCAGAGACTATTGAACAGCGGTGAATATTTGTCTCCCTGTAAAATCTTATAGATATAAATTTTCTCTGTTTGGTTGGATAAACTAATGGTTTTGCCCATCTGCATCCATTGAGCAAGATAATTTTTAACTAAGGTTCGTGAGGCCATAGGTTGGAACCTTTGATGAATAATCAACGTAGCGGGTGATTTAGGATTCTAGATTCTAAGCTTATTTATATCTAGCTACTTATAATTAATATAGTCTGATAGATTCGTAAATAGTCTAAATAAATCTTTTATTTTGTAATGTATGCCTGAAACTCAGTCTGCATCTTTGTTAACGCCTTTATCTTCAACGATAGAGCCATCAATCCAAATTCGCAACTTAAATTTTCACTATGGCGAAGGTGATTTATTTAAGCAGGTTTTATTTGACATCAATTTAAATGTCTATCCTGGGCAGATCGTAATTTTGACGGGGCCATCAGGATCGGGTAAGACTACGCTTTTGACTTTAATCGGGGCTTTACGCACGATTCAAGATGGAAGTTTGCAAGTTTTGGGGCAGGAGCTTAGGGATTTGCATCCTAAGAAATTAGTCCAGATTCGTAAAAATATTGGTTTTATATTTCAGGCTCATAATCTTTTTCATTCGTTAACAGCCAGACAAAATGTAATGATGTCAACGGATTTATTTACCCATGAAGGGGGGAATGCGATGGGATCAAAAAAAGCTGCTGAAGTATTAACAGCCCTTGGGTTAGGGGAAAGGATTGACTATAGACCCCATGAGCTTTCGGGAGGACAGAAACAGAGGGTGGCGATCGCGCGAGCCTTAGTTAACCGTCCCAAGTTAATTCTGGCGGATGAACCAACCGCAGCCTTGGATAAAAAATCTGGTCGCGATGTGGTGACGTTGATGCAAAAAATGGCTAAAGAGGAAAATATTACGATTCTGATGGTGACTCACGATAACCGCATCCTTGATGTGGCCGATCGCATTGTTAACTTAGTAGATGGCAATCTGGAATCTGACAATGTGGTGAATACAGATGTAACTAATGATGCACGCACATTTATGTTGTAAAGAATCAATGACCCTTACTATTAATCGAAAAGCCTATGGGGATTTACTAGCAGAGATTCAGCCTCATGTAATTACTAATGATGCTGAAAATGAAATTGCATTGCAAAATATGGAAAAATTACTAGCGCTTCCCCAGCCGACTGCTGAAGAAGAGAGGATTTTGCAACTGCTGCTGACATTGATTGAAAAATATGAAGATGAGCATTATCCAATGGATGATGCTTCACCTCTTGATGTTCTTTTATATCTAATGGAAGCCAATGATTTAAAGCAAGCCGATCTAGTTAATGTGATTGGCTCAAGTGGTGTTGTGTCAGAAGTTGTCAACGGCAAGCGTCAAATCAGCAAAAATCAAGCACAAGCACTTGGTAAATTTTTTCATGTTGATCCCAAGTTATTTTTATAAGTAAAGGATGGCAAAGCCATCCTTTACTTACTTATCAAGACGGACGACGTACCATTGCCATATGCCGCGATCGCCGCAATCTAGATCACAGGCTGTTTTAATTAAACGCTGTACCTGTTCGGGGATGGTTGTGAGATTTTGTAAATCGTGGGGCAATGAGTCTTGAATATCGACTAACAAATCATGCAAAAGTTGTTCTAGTTCTGGCTGAGTGACAAACCTTTCTTGCATATCGGGAGGCAGCACCACATAAGTGTCTTCGTAGTACATCATGCTGCTTGGCATAGGGTTTCTCAGCTAGTAAAAATTTTGTTTGTATTTTGTTTGTATAGAGAGTAAAGGCGGCGGATTCCGCCGCCTTTACTCGGTTAAAATTTTAGCATGACGAATGAAGCGCCTTTTGAACAACCTGAATTACCGATCGCCAATAACCTCAAACAAAAAGTGGAGGCGGTTTTATATCTAAAAGGTCAACCGATGTATTTGGCAGCGATCGCGGCGGCTTTGGGGTGTGAAGTTGAGGATGCGGAAATGGGTTTGATTGACTTAATTACGGAGTATGCCCATCGCGACAGTGCCTTAGAACTTGTGGAAACCGATGCGGGCTTTGCGTTACGGTTGCGCCCTGAATTTGAAGACTTAGTGCATAAGTTAATCCCCGTTGATATTGGGCGTGGGGCATTGCGAACTTTGGCGGCGATCGCGCTTAAAAAAAATATTGTGCAGTCAGAGTTAATCGAGTTACGCGGGGCGGGAGCTTATCAACATGTGCAGGAGTTAGTCGAGCAGGGCTTTGTGAGAAAGAAAAGGCAAGCGGATGGGGGGCGATCGTCGGTTTTGCAGGTAACAACTAAATTTCATCAATATTTTGAAATCGATGATTTAACCAAATTGATTTAGTCGGATTTGATATTCATATTTTTTGGATAGCTTTCGCTATTCGCTCGCGCTTTGATTTGTCCTACTCCCTTCCCACCAGTCGTTACAAAGTGAATAATTAGGCGTGCGCGGCGAATCCGCGCACGCCTAATTATTCACTGGGAAGGGAGTAATACAAGGGGTTAAGAATAATTTTAAGAAATATTTCAGTCAGTTAAAACTGACTTTAGCTTCGCAGCCCATAACTTTAGTTCTTGGTTGGCTTGGCTTTTAGGCGGAAAAATTAACCCGAACTCACGTTAATACAGGTGACTACGACTGTAGTACGGCGAATCCGTACTACAAAAAATATGATTTTACTGCGTCTTCCTTAGCAGTAGCTGGTTTAGTTTTATAATTGGGATTCTGCCCAATAACCCATCAGATTGTTTATGTCATCGATCGCCCAAATTCGCCAAACCTTGTTAAACAAAGAGCGATCAGCAACTGAAATTGCTCAAGAGTTTTTAGATCGCATTGATCGGCTAGAGCCGAAATTACATAGTTTTGTGACTGTTACGCCCGAAGTGGCGATCGCCCAAGCCAAAGTGATTGATGCCGCGATCGCTGCAGGTGAAGCTTTGCCAGCGTTGGCAGGTGTTCCCCTTGGCATGAAAGACAATATGTGTGTCAAGGGGATGCCGACTACCTGTGGCTCCAATATGCTTAGAAATTTTGTGCCACCCTATGAGGCGACAATTACCGCCAAATTGCGCGAGGCGGGAGCCGTGATGGTGGGTAAGACTAACCTCGATGAATTTGCGATGGGTAGCTCGACCGAAAACTCGGCGATCGCCCAAACTGCAAATCCTTGGAATACAGATTATGTGCCTGGTGGATCTTCGGGTGGCTCGGCGGCGGCTGTTTCGGGCGGTGAATGTGTCATTGCCACGGGTTCAGATACAGGTGGCTCAATTCGTCAACCTGCTTCCTATTGTGGTGTGGTGGGGCTAAAGCCAACTTACGGATTAGTTTCAAGATTTGGACTGGTTGCCTTTGCTTCGTCCCTCGATCAAATTGGGCCTTTTGCGAACACCGTTGAAGATGCAGCGATATTTTTGGGGGCGATCGCGGGTTACGATCCCAAGGACTCCACCAGCATTAAGACCGAAATTCCTGACTATGCGGCTTTATTAACACCCGATTTAACCCAATCCCTCAAAGGCAAAAAAGTTGGTGTAATTACGGAAACCTTTGGCGAAGGTTTAGATAGTGAGGTGGAGTCAGCCGTTAGAAAGGCGATCGCCCATTTCGAGACTATGGGTGCGGAAGTTTACGAAATTTCCTGCCCACGTTTCCGCTATGGCTTGCCCACCTATTACATCATTGCCCCTTCAGAAGCCTCCGCAAACCTCGCTCGTTACGATGGCGTAAAGTATGGCTTGCGCGATCAAAATGCTGATAACTTGCTGAGTATGTATGAAAATACTCGCGAATTGGGATTTGGTGCAGAAGTTAAACGACGGATCATGATTGGGACTTATGTACTGTCCGCAGGTTATTACGATGCCTATTACCTCAAGGCGCAAAAGGTCAGAACTTTGATCGTTCAAGATTTTCAAAAAGCCTTTGAACAGGTCGATGTTTTAGTTTGCCCCACTGCCCCCACTACAGCATTTAAAGCAGGGAGTAAGACTGAAGATCCTCTTGGGATGTATTTATCGGATTTGATGACGATTCCTGTAAACCTTGCGGGACTGCCTGGAATTAGTATTCCCTGTGGCTTTGATTCTAAGGGAATGCCGATTGGCTTACAGCTAGTTTCTAATGTGTTGCGCGAAGATGTGTTGCTGCAAGTTGCCTATGGCTATGAGCAGTCAACGGAATGGCACAAGCACCGACCTGCTATTTAGATTTACGGCGCAAAGCGCTCTAAACAAAAAAGCCTTGCGTAGCAAGGCTTTTTTGTTTATCTAACTCGTTTGACGACGAGCTTATAAGCTCCTTTACCTGTGCGATCGTAGGCATTGACGATCGCTCTGTATGTGCCAGTGTAAGGTAACTCAACGGTTACGGATGCAGTTTTACGGCTAGGTAATCCGTTGTTTTCTCGCAAAATTTTGCTATCGGGAGACAATAGAACTAAATAGGGGTGAAAATCAGGGCTGACCAGATCGGCTTGAACAACTTGCCCCGCTTGACCATTAAAGCTAAAGATCTCGAATAGACTGCCATTTCTTGCTAAAACCCGACTCTGGGTTCCCAAAATGCCATTTTTTTGGAATAGGATCTCGCGATCGCCTGTCGATTCCGCCGTGAAATTATTACTCAAGCGTCCTGCGAGGGTAAAAGAGCCTTGTTCTCCCACTTCGTAGGAATTGGCATAGAGAGTATATTTACCTGTGCTGGGCAAAATAATCGCAAGGCGGGCATTTTTACCGCCGCCACCGTCATCATCTTCCGCAATCTTGCGACCATTTGCCTCGAATAGGACTAAATAGGGATCAATACCAGTACCACGCATTTCGATTACTAACGATTGTCCTGCTTGCCCTTGAAATTGATAGGCTTTGTAATAGCTGCCATCGGTTAATGTGTTGTCATTATTGCCGAGGGTGGCCTTGATCGGATTGCCATCAAGGGTGAGGGTGCTAGGACTAGGCAAATTAGGTGTGGAATTAGCGGTAATCGTTCCTTGACGCACAGCCGCGATGAATCTCTTAACGGTATCGGCTTCGATCGCTAATCCAATGCCACTATTCGTAGAATTAGGAGTAAAGATCGCTGTGTTCACGCCTACGAGTTCACCGCGACTGTTGAGCAATGGTCCGCCAGAATTTCCAGGATTGAGGGCGGCATCGGTTTGTAATAATTTGCGATCGCTGTCAATGCGACTGATGATGCCTGTGGTGAGTGTCCCTGCAAAGCGTCCAAAAGGATTACCGATCGCAAAGGCTCTCTGCCCCACTTGGATACCATTGGAACTAGCAATGGAAATTGTCGGTAAATTGGTGGTCACACCCTCTAGACGAATCACCGCCAGATCAGGGTTGCGACTACTGGCCATCACGACACCTCGAAATTGACGCTTATCACTGAGCGTCACGTTAACGGTAGTTACGCCGCGTACTACATGGGCATTGGTTAAAATCAATCCTTTGGCATCAATGATCGAACCACTGCCATTGCCCCGTTGTGATTGGATGGACACCACCGCAGGGCTGGCTAGTTTATAAATGCGAATGTTTGTTTCTTCATCGGATTGGGCTTGGACAGGTGAGGGAGCCATGAAAGGATGGATAGAAACTGCGCTCAGGCCACCGCAAAGAACAAGGCTAGATGCCATTAAATTCAGAAAACCTTTTTGTATTCCTTTTTTCACAGAAACATCCTCAAGCACAATCATTCTACAATTCCCAATATTTTACTCTTTCTGCGAGCCAGCCATTTTTGCGCCATTTATCAACGATCGCAAATATCTGCTCGCGCAATTCTAAATGCTGCAATCCACGCGGTAAAGCGATCGCTAAACTATGGACTGCTAAATTCTGAGCCGTAATTTCATAATCAGGATGACTGCTGAGCCATGCCAACAGATTACTGTGATCGCCGACAAAAGCTTTCACTTTGCCTGATTCTAAAGCGGCTAAACCATCGGTATAGGAATTTGCACCAATGATCATCGCCTTTGGAAATTGCGACTGAATTACGGCGATCGATGCGGAATTTTTGAGAACAGCGATCGCTATATTTTGACTGAGTTCTTGAGAGGTTGTTCCCCGCCTAGCGATCACAATGGTGCTGTCGGTGTAGTAGGGTAATGAGAAATCAACTAAGCGCGAACGGTTATTTGTAACTGTAATTTGGGCGATCGCTAAATCCACTTGATTATTTTGTAAAGCGGTGAGGCGATCGCGATTTTTCAATGGAACTAACTCAATGGAGAGATTCAGTTCCTTCGCCAGTTCGCGAGCCAGATCGATTTCTAAACCTGCTAAGCTTCCATTGCGATCGCGAAATCCTAATGGAACTAAATTATCTTTGACTCCAATAATTAACTTGCCGCGCTTTTGAATTATTGCTAAGGAATGGAACTCAGAAGCGCTTACTTGGTTTAGTGATCGGGATGCTTCTAGACTAAATAAAGCGATCGATGTAACAGCTATGGTGAGAACCGATGATAGGGCTGACAAGCTAAAATCTTTCTTCCCTTTTGATTTGGAACTATTATCGTTCTGGACTTTTCTCACGAAAAAATATCTCCCAAAGTAATACAAATACAGTGATAAGAGTTGGTGCTTTGCACCAACTCTTATCTATTACCTACAGTTCTCCAAAGCCTTTTTTCTTTTTCTTCTTCTTACCATAGGCCGCATTTCCCGATGGCGATTGGTTGCCGCCCATGCCAGGGAAACCACCGCCGCCCATGTTTGGCATTCCGGGGAAGTTGGGCATTTTGCCCTGTCCCATTTGCTGCATTAAAGTTCGCATCTTCTGGAAATCAGCAACTAACTTAGTCACATCTTGGAGCTTATAGCCAGCGCCATTAGCAATCCGTTGCTTGCGACTAGGACTCTTAGCAATTAGATCGGGATCTTTGCGCTCTTGCTTCGTCATGGAGCTAATCATCGACTCACAACGCTTCAATTGCTTCTCTGCTTCTTGAATTTGCGCGTCATTGATTTTCATGCCAGGGAGCATCTTCAGCATTCCCCCAAAGGAACCCATGTTTTTCATCATGCGAGTGTTCTTCAGGAAGTCGTCAAAGTCAAACTTGGCGCTCATGATTTTTTCTTGGAGGTTCGCCGCGTCCGTGAAATCAATTTCTTCCTGCGCCTTTTCTACCAGCGTCAGCACATCGCCCATGCCCAAAATCCGTGAAGCCATGCGCTCAGGATAGAAAGGCTGTAACGCCTCGACCTTTTCACCAACACCAATAAACTTAATCGGCTGTCCCGAAATCTGGCGCACCGATAGCGCCGCACCACCACGGGTATCGCCATCCATCTTGGTCAAGATTGCACCCGTAACCCCAATTTCATCATGGAAAGT
>DCSN01000126.1:14171-16891 GCA_002325645.1 Pseudanabaena sp. UBA1465 | reverse complement strand
TATTCACTGGGAAGGGAGTATTACTTTGCTAAAGGTTTTGAATGTAAAGCTTTGCAAAGCAAATCTATACATTTTCGTAATTCTGATTGAAAAACCTGACTTCCTCAATTATTGTGATATCAATAATTTTGATTTGAGCAGTTACATAGATATGGCGATCGCAGCAATTATCTACATATCAATATCCCTGCTTCTAGTAATTAGTGCAGGTATATTTTTTATTAAAGCTATCCAGTCTTTAATGTCCAAAAAAACAATAGCTGATCCCAAAGATCAAGTAATGTTTTTAAACCCCAACGCCAAAGACTCTTTAGCAATTTCAACCCAACGGGAAGAGATCATTGCTATGCTGGAACGGCAATTTGCTAGCAGCCCATCATCTGACTCCTAGCATTATCTAACTTAGGTAAAGGCAAAGATGACGCTTGAATTCCCGATCTCCGATGGAGAGGCAGACTATGTGGCTCGCCGCAAACAACTGCGAAAACAACGCCGTCTTCGCAGTTTTCAGCATATTTGGCAACTAGTATTTATTACAGGACTCACAGGCAGCATGGTGTGGGTGGCGATGCTGCCCGAATGGCAGTTGCGTAGCTCTAACCAAATCGAAGTTGAGGGTAATAAATTACTCTCTAAGGAAACTATTAGAAAATCCTTATCGATTCAATACCCGCAGTCAATTTTTCAAATTCAGCCCCAGGCGATCGCCTCCCAGCTAGAAACCTCAATCCCTGTCTCTAAGGTCTCAGTTTCTCGCACAATTTTCCCATCTAAGTTAACGATCCAAGTTCAAGAACGTCTACCGATCGCCAACTCTACGCGCAATGGTCAGCAAGGCTTCCTTGATGCTGAGGGGATCTGGATGCCCGCTAAAGCTTATCCATCTAATATAAAGACACCCAATCTTGTCGTTCTTGAACCCGCTAACCGATCATTTCCCCAGTGGTCAACACTGTATCGTCAAGTCAGCCAAAGTCAGGTCAAAATATCGAAGGTAGATGTACGCGATGAATCAAATCTAATTTTGAATACAGAGCTAGGGGTAGTATATTTTGGTACATACAAGTCATCACTATTTACCACACAGTTAGAGACGCTTGATCGACTAAGAGCATTACCTGAAAAATTAAAATCAACAAGCTTTAACTATATCGATTTAAGTCAACCTGCTAACCCGATTTTAGAAATGACTGTCCCCCAAAAAGAGAAATCTTCAGAAACAAAATCTTAAATAGTCATTTTAAGGCTATTATTATTTTTTTCAGTTGGATTTAGATTATCAATTGCACTTCTAGCTCGAAAGGGGTTTAAGCTTAGCGAAATCTAGAGAGCATCAGTAAAAACGATTCTATTTATGACATCCCTCGATAAATGACATCTCAAAACGACTGGTCAGATTTGAACTCAAATAGTTCGGAAAATGGAGAAGTAGACGTGGAAATAGATGAACTCTCTGAGTTGTCAAATAACTCTAGACTATACCTAAGTCCCTCCCAAAATCGGATGAAGCAGCAGTTAGGCGTTGATACAAAAGCGGAAAATATCATGTTGGGCAGTGTTGCAAAAATTAAAGTAATTGGTGTTGGTGGTGGCGGCGGCAACGCTGTAAATCGCATGATTGCGAGCGATGTAGTTGGTGTCGAGTTTTGGTCGTTTAATACCGATGCTCAAGCCCTATTGCAATCTTCTGCCTCTAAACGATTCCAGATGGGTCAAAAATTGACCAGAGGTTTGGGTGCTGGTGGTAATCCTGCGATCGGGCAGAAAGCCGCCGAAGAGTCCCGTGATGATATTGCCGCCGCCGTTGAAGGAGCCGATTTAGTATTTATCACCGCAGGTATGGGGGGCGGCACTGGCACTGGAGCCGCACCAATTATTGCTGAGGTTGCCAAAGAAGCAGGAGCCTTAACCGTAGGAATCGTGACCCGTCCCTTTACCTTTGAAGGTAGAAGACGTGGACAACAGGCTGAAGAAGGGATCGCAGGTTTACAAAGTCGCGTTGATACGCTGATCGTGATCCCTAACGACAAATTATTGTCCGTCATATCCGAGCAAACTCCAGTCCAAGAAGCTTTTCGAGTCGCCGATGACATCCTGCGTCAAGGTGTGCAGGGTATTTCCGACATCATCATGATCCCTGGTTTAGTTAACGTTGACTTCGCTGATATTCGGGCGGTAATGGCAGATGCAGGCTCAGCAATGATGGGGATTGGCATCGGCTCAGGCAAATCTAGAGCGCGAGAAGCCGCCATGACTGCCATTTCCTCACCATTACTAGAAACATCGGTTGAAGGAGCCAGTGGCGTTGTCTTTAACATTACGGGTGGTGAAGACATGACCCTCCATGAGGTTAATGCCGCCGCCGAAACCATCTATGAAGTCGTTGATCCCAATGCCAATATTATTTTCGGCGCAGTAATTGATCCAAAAATGGATGGAGAAATCAGGATTACGGTAATTGCGACGGGTTTCGCACCCAAGACGCATCCTGCGATCCCACCCCAACTTTCTTCTAAGCGATCGCCCCAAGTGCAGCTACAACCACCTGCGCCTCCTAGAGCAACATCACCACAACCACCTAATCCTTCTCAATCAGAAATTAAACTTAGTAAACCTGGCTTAGATATTCCTGACTTCTTGCAGCGTCGTCGCCCACCAAAATAAAAGCTAATACAGACTATTCGGGTTTTGCGTATTCCAAATAAATTTATAAAAAGTTT
>DCSN01000126.1:11265-14106 GCA_002325645.1 Pseudanabaena sp. UBA1465 | reverse complement strand
AAACTTTTTATAAATTTATTTGGGTTTTGAGAAAGCCCAAAGCGCTATAGCGATCGCAATCTGTCAAAAATAATTTAATTTAATCGTAAATTTAATCTCAAACAGATGCTGCGAATAGCAAATTAAGCGTGACAATAAGTATATGGCTATGTTACCTCCCAATAAATCGCAGTGACACACTTAACGACTACTAGGCACGGACTTCACAGACTACCCTCGCTCAATAGCGGTGAAGATCGACTCAGGCTGTTTGCTGGCTCGGCAAACCTGCCACTAGCCCAAGAGATTTCCCGTTATTTAGGTATAGAACTGGGACCGATGGTGCGAAAAAATTTCGCCGACGGGGAAGTCTATGTGCAGGTACAGGAATCGATTCGGGGTTGTGATGTTTATTTACTCCAACCAACCTGTCGCCCTGTTAATGACCATTTGACAGAATTATTAATCATGATTGATGCCTGCCGTCGAGCCTCAGCAAGGCAAATTACCGCAGTGATGCCCTATTACGGTTATGCCCGCGCTGATCGTAAAACCGCAGGGCGCGAATCAATTACCGCAAAATTAGTTGCTAACTTAATCGTGCAATCTGGAGCCGATCGCGTGATCGCGATGGATTTGCACTCCGCACAGATTCAGGGATACTTCGATATTCCCTGCGATCATGTCTATGGCGCTCCTGTTTTATTAGACTATCTCAGCGAAAAGAAACTACCCGATCTAGTAGTAGTTTCGCCCGATGTGGGGGGCGTAGCCCGCGCTCGCGCCTTTGCGAAAAAACTTAACGACGCGCCTTTAGCGATCATTGATAAACGCCGCCAAAGTCATAACGTGGCGGAAGTAATGAATGTGATCGGGGATGTGTCAGGCAAAACGGCTGTAATTGTTGATGACATGATTGATACCGCAGGAACGATCTATGAAGCGGCTAAGCTCCTCAGAAAAGAAGGCGCAAGACAGGTTTATGCCTGTGCTACCCATGCAATTTTTTCGCCCCCAGCGATCGATCGCCTATCCAGTGGTGTATTTGAAGAGGTCATTGTGACCAATTCCACACCCGTCAACCAAGAAAACTATTTCCCTCAATTACGAGTGTTATCAGTTGCCGATCTTCTTGGTGAGACTATTTGGCGTGTCCACGAAGATACTTCTGTAAGTAGTATGTTTAGATAGCGATCGCTCTAAAATTGCCTTAAAATCTCCTTAAATATTTTTCTGGCAATGCTTTACTGGAAAAATTTGTATTTCAGAACTATATAGCGCTTTTCAAGCAACCGAAGCAAGGGATTGTGTCTCTGCCGAAGGCGGAGATACAATCCCTTGCTTCACTAGACTGGGAAACGCTATATTTAATTGGAGAAAATGTACAGAGTGATACAAACTACAATGATGTAGTGGGCTTAAGTGAGAATAGTCGGCTATAAATCTAGATCTGTCGTCTAAACTAGACAAAAGCTAACACACCACACTTAAATTGATTGTGTGCTGGCATACTTTTCTATGAAGCATATAGCGTTTCTCAATCTAGTGAATTACATAAGATTGCTTTAAAACCGCTATATACGCTCATTTGTATTTTGTTTATATTTTGCTTGTCTTAATTTTGTATTTTGGTTAAAGAGGGTGTATAAGATTGGCTGACCGTGCTCTTGTTGAAGTCTTTCGCGAAATGAATGGGGGAATGTTTCCCCCCATGACGGAAACGTTTGAACGCGGTAAGACGATTTTTTTTCCTGGTGATCCTGCGGAGCGTTTTTACTTTTTGGTAAAAGGCGCAGTCAAACTATCGAGAGTTTATGAAGCAGGTGAAGAAATTACTGTTGCCCTACTGCGGGAAAATAGTGTATTTGGGGTTTTGTCTTTGATTACGGGTAATCGCTCTGATCGCTTTTACCATGCGGTGGCCTTTACCCCCGTAGAGTTGCTGTCAGTACCGATCGATCAGGTGGAGAAAGCGCTGAAAGAAGATCCTGAATTGCCGATGGTACTATTACGCGGATTGTCATCACGAATTTTGCAAACGGAGATGATGATCGAAACCCTAGCCCATCGTGACATGGGATCAAGACTGGTTAGCTTTTTGCTAATTCTCTGTCGTGATTTTGGTACACCATCTTCAGAAGGCGTGACCATTGATTTGAAGCTTTCTCATCAGGCGATCGCCGAGGCGATCGGCTCAACAAGGGTAACTGTAACCCGATTGCTAGGCGATTTGCGAAAACAGAAGATGATCGCCATCTCCAAGAAACGCATCACTGTGCATAATCCCATTGAGCTAGGTCAGCAGTTCGCCTAGAAAATAAGAGTCATTGCAAAGCAATGACTCTTATTTTCTAATGTATTTGTTGATGCGTTAAGCTGTTTATAGAAAAATACTTAAAGAAAAATATCTAAAATGTACGGAACTTTAAAAGCAATTTGGGCAGTTGTGGCAATATGCCTAGTAGTTTTAATCTTATTGCATAGCCCTAAGAGCGATGGTTTAGGCGGTTTTAGCGGTCAAGCCCAACTATTTTCGAGTACCAAGAGTGCAGAAACGGCCCTTAATCGGATCACATGGTTCTTGACCGCCGCATTTTTGGGCTTAACCGTTGTGCTTAGTGGTGGTTGGTTTACTGCCCCAGCCATAACCGCCCCAGTGCCACAGGTTGCCCCAGCCGCTAAGAATATTCCTGACGCTCAGCCAATTCCTCTAAATTTACCTGCACCAACACCAGAAACGCCTCAGCCATAAAACTATTAAAAAGCTGTGGCGCACGCTGCGCGTGCGCCACAGCTTTTTGGTTTTATATAGCTATAGTCACTTACATTAGGACAAATCAAAACCCAGAAGAGAGAGGCGGC
>DCSN01000126.1:0-11194 GCA_002325645.1 Pseudanabaena sp. UBA1465 | reverse complement strand
GCCGCCTCTCTCTTCTGGGTTTTATGTCCTAACCAGATTGGCTACATCTATATTTGGGCGATTACTTTGCTATCCATAGCATTATCTACTTGAAAAAATAATTCTTCAGCATTATCAGAATTAACAATTACCACATCCGCAAGTTCGATTTTTTCTGATTGGGACATTTGACTAGAAATTCTTTGCCGCGCCTCAGACTCAGAGAGTTGATTGCGAGTCATTAATCTTTGTAACTGTTGTTGGGGATCACAGGCGATCGCCCAAATTTCTGTGACTAACTTCTCCATTTTCGCTTCAAACAGCAAAGGGATCACCATCACAACGGTGGATGGCGCTAGGCGATTGGCTTCATTAATTAAGCATTCTTGGACATAGGGATGAATTAGCGATTCTAGCCACTGGAGATCGCTGACACTATCAAACACGATCGCGCCTAGTTTACGGCGATCGAGATTGCCGCGATCGTCCAAAACCAACTTGCCATAGCGCTCTTGCACTTTAAGTAGGCGATCGCCTGTTAAAGCTTGGCGAGCATAGATATCAGCATCAAGAATCGGCAGATTATAAGTATCGTGCAAATAGTTGGAAACCATCGTCTTTCCTGTGGCAATGCCTCCTGTGATGCCGATGATGCGTTGTTTCATATGTTTTAATTCTAATTTGGGGATATTTGGCTTAATCCAAACATCCTCAAATTAGCTTATTTTAGTAACCTATGGACTCCACTAATATTCTGGGATTTACGGCGGCAACGCTCACAACTTTTGCATTTCTGCCTCAGGTAATCCAAGTCTGGCGATCGCGATCGACCAAGGATATTTCTTTGCCGATGTTAATCACTTTTATTGCAGGGATCACCCTCTGGCTAATTTATGGATTAATCGTCAACGCTGCCCCGATCTATATTGCTAATGCGGTTACGCTGGTGCTGAATCTGGCAATTTTGCGCTTTAAACTCAAATATGGATAATATGGAAAGTGGCGCTTTGCAATATTTTCCATATTTTTAATAACCTCAACATGACCTCTCTTAGTACCTTCTTCTTAGAATATCAAACCCATTTTGTAATGCTGGGCTTGATTTTGACCTTTGCGATCGCCCATAGTGGACTTGCTGAATTAAGAATGTGGGCAGAAGAACGGATTGGAGCAAGGCTATATCGCGTGATTTTTGCGTTAGTCAGTATCCCTCTTGCCGTAGTGCTAATGATTTATTTTTTCAACCATCGTTATGATGGTCTGCAATTGTGGGATGTGAGGGGATTGACAGGTGTGAATGAGTTTGTCTTAATTCTTTCCGCCATCTCATTTCTATTTCTCTATCCCGCCACCTTTAACTTGACCGAAGTTGCGGCGATCAAAAAACCAGAGGTGCATTTGTTTGAAACGGGGATCATCCGTATTTGTCGCCATCCCCAGATGATCGGTCAATGTCTATGGGGGATCGCCCATGCCCTGTGGTTAGGCACATCTTTCACCCTGATCACGGCGATCGCCTTAGTTGTCTATCACTTATTCGCAGTCTGGCATGGCGATCAGCGTTTGTTTAAGCGTTACGGTGACGCTTTCTTAGCCGTGAAAGAACGTACTTCGATATTGCCCTTTGTCGCGATCGCCCAAGGTCGTCAGCAATTAGTTTTAACAGAATTTGTCCGCCCCGCCTATATTGGTGTTGCCATTACAGTTGTGCTATTTCGCTGGTTACATCCGATCGTGATTACGGCTTCCGCAAATGTTAATTTTTAGTGATTAGACTGTGGCGCACGCTGTGCGTGCGCCACAGGTGTTTGGATTTTATATGTAATTGCGCTTAGCCACTTAGAGAAAAAACAATATGTACGATCGCCTAATTACCTTAATGCCTTGGAGTCAGTCAAAAGATCTAGGGCAAGCCTGTAATGAGTCAATGTCGCTGTTAAAAGATAACGACATCGGCGTAATTATTGACTACGACATGATGTGGACTACCACCAAATGGTATGACCAAATATTAGGCATCTTCAATCAAAATCCTGATGCAGGACTTGTCACTGTCGTAACTAATCGCATTGGCAACTTCGATCAACTGCCCCATGGCATTGATGAAAATCATCCTCTGACCCGCTCCCATGATATTGCTGAACATCGCAAATTTGGCGATGCGATCGCGGCACAGCAAGGCATATCTGTGATCGATACAACTAACTCGCACTACCAAATCAGTGGATTAGTCATTGCTGTTCCCAAGAAAGTTTGGCATAAAGCTCCGTTTCCTGAAGGTAGTATGTTTGGTATGGATAATGAATATCATCGCCGCGTTCGGGATCAAGGATTTAAAATCTTAATTGCATCGGGGGTGTATTGTTACCATTGGTATCGGGGCGAGCAACTTGATCTTGTCGAAGCCAGAAAAAAATCCTACCTTCACAACAATTAGCTACTTTACAGCGCTTTGCGCTTTCGTAATCAAGACCCGATGTTAAGTGGTGTGGCTTTGCCGCACCACTTAACATTTTAGTAAACGGGCAAGGTAAAGCGGAAACAACTGCCTTTTTTACCGATCGCATCATCGACCCAGATATGACCATAATGAGCCGTAATAATGCGGCGACAGAGCGATAAACCAATGCCATAGCCATCGGCTTCGCCATCACGTTCTAACCGATAACGCTCCTCAAACACGCGATCGCGCATTTCCGCAGGAATCCCTGGACCATTATCGGTAATACTCACCTCGATTTTTTGGGCAGTCCGATGCATCACCGTTAGCTCGATTTTGCCGCCTTCAGGAGTATATTTAGTAGCGTTTCCTAAAAGGTTGATTAAAACTTGACGGATTTTTTCTTGATCGACATAAACAGGGGGTAAATCAGTGGGAATATCCTTAACCAATTTTTGCATTTTCCCCTCCAAACATTTATGAAAATAAAAATCACTAACAACGCTATGACAGAGTTGATCGAGTTGAATTTTTTGGCGTTGAGTGCGAAATTGAGCGTTAGCCCCTCTTCCCGCTTCGAGAATATCGGTGATCATATTATCGGCATCTCGTGCCTTGGTGCGTGCGTGTTTAAGTAGGCGCGAAACCATGTGGGGATCAATTTTGTCGCCACTCTTTTCGATGGTGTCGATCGCCAATAAAATCGCGGTCAAAGGATTGCGTAAATCATGGGCAAGCATCCCTAATACGCGATCCTTAAACCGAATCTGCTCCTCGATTTCAGCTTTTTCCTGTGACAATCGAAACACATCATCAGCAAGCCGCGACACTTCGTTCATATAGTCAATGTTTTGAGCAAGTTCGGGCGGATGGTTTGTTGTTTTGTCGATTACCTGTTGTTTCCACGTTTCCCAACAGTTTTCTAGCTGCCTAAGTATATTTTTTCCCGCGATCGTTTGCCTTGGTAAAGGTGATAATTTGAGCAAGGCGGGTGACATGACGACCTTAAATAGTTCGGCAAGTTGGGGCTGACTGGCGACATTGATGATTTGCAACTCAGATCGGCAGGTGCTTTCACCACGCAAAAACTCCTCCATGTCTTTGACTAAATCCTTTGCTTTAGGGCGATCGTCAATAAATAGTAGGAGTTGCAGGGTTGATTCAGGTAATGCTGGAACAGTCCTCATTATCTTTCGGACTCGCAACGGATTTTAATACATTCTTAATAATTATATTATTGTTCTCATGGTTTTACCTCAACAGCGCTGGCAGATTTTCTCGCCACAACCAGATTTAGCAGAAGCTCTTGCCAATGTCACAGGGATTTCGCCCATAATTGCTCAGGTTTTGCTAAATCGCGGTATTCATACTCCCGAAGCCGCCAAGATTTTTCTTGATCCTGAACTGGAAAATCTACCTGACCCCAAACAGGAATTTCCTGATTTAATTGCGAGTATCGATCGCATTGAGCAAGCCATCAAAAACGGCAATCGCATTACAATCTGTGGTGACTATGACGTTGACGGTATGACCAGCACTGCTTTGTTAATTCGCACTCTGCGATTATTAGGCGGTAATGTCGAGTATGAGATTCCGAGTCGGATGACGGAGGGCTATGGAATTAATGCGCGGATCGTGCAGGATTGTCACGATCGCAACGTTAAACTAATCATCACGGTGGACAATGGCATCGCGGCGTATGAGGCGATCGCCCTTGCTGAATCCTTAAATATTTCTGTAATTGTCACCGATCATCACGAAGTCCCCGAAGACCCAAATAAAATTCCTCCCGCAACGGCGATCCTTAATCCCAAATATCAGGTTGATCCCCATTCACCCTACGCGGCGATCGCTGGGGTCGGTGTTGCCTATGTGTTGGCGTTGGAATTAAGCGATCGCTTTGGCAAACGTGCTGAATTAGAAAATCCCTTATTAGAATTATTTACCCTCGGCACGATCGCCGATCTTGCATCTCTTACAGGGATCAATCGTCGCTTAGTCAAAAAAGGTTTACGCTTACTTTCACAATCCAAAGTAATTGGCATTATTGCGCTGATTAATGAAACAGGAATCGCCAAAGATAAACAAACGGGCATGAAACCTGAAGCGATCGGTTTTGGTTTGGGTCCCAGAATTAATGCGATCGGGCGGATTGGTAATCCTCAAGTAATTATTGATTTACTAACCTGTGAGGATATGGGGCAGGCGATAATTTTGGCGCAGGAATGTGAGGCAACTAATCGCAAGCGTCAAGAACTTTGCAAAGAAATTGAACAAGAGGCGATCGCCTATATGACCAAGAAAAAATTAGAAGGTTTTGATATCGCTCAAGAGCGAGTTTTAGTAATAGTTGATCGGGAGGTGCAGGATACTCTCTATCCATCCCCCAAGGCAAATAGAGAGATGGCGTAGACATTTCTTTATTTGATAGAAGTTGCGGAGCTTCGCACCGCAACTTCTATTCGGGAAGGGAGTAATATATGGCAGCAGCAAACATATCCATGAGTCACTAGTTTTATCAGGACTAAAACTCGAAATACGAAATATTAGAACAAGCCCTCCAACGCAGCCGCCAAGAAAATCAATCGGCAGTTACCGCATGGCTAATGCAACAGTTTCAGAATTGACATCCTCTTAGGGGTTTGCGAGAAAATAAAATACCAATCCAGATTTCCCATAATCGGTGAGGCGGCTTTGCCACTCCACCGATTATGGTTTTATATTTGGTACTTTATTAAGTCGCAAGTCCCTAACCTTGATAGTGGTTCGGCAAAGCTAAAGGTACGGAGAACGCGACAAAATCAAGAGGTTGGCTTGACAATGGATTCGGTATAATCAGATTTGGTTAATAAACAGCAACATTTAGTAACACATTTAGTAATAATTAGGAGCTTTGCGCGATATGCACGAGCAGGGAACGATCAGCATTCATACCGAGAATATCTTTCCCATTATCAAGAAGGCTTTATATTCAGAACGTGATATCTTCTTGCGGGAATTGGTTTCTAATGCAGTAGATGCGATTAGCAAACTAAAGATGGTGTCCTACGCTGGCGAAACTAATCATTCCGCCGAACCCGAAATTGTGATCACCATTGATCAAGAAAAGAAAACCTTAGCGATCGCGGATACGGGCATCGGTATGACCGCCGATGAAGTCAAGAAATACATCAACCAAGTTGCTTTTTCAAGCGCTCAGGAATTTGCGACGAAGTATGCCAATAGCGGCAATGGTGATCAACAAATTATTGGTAACTTTGGTTTAGGTTTCTATTCGTCATTTATGGTGGCGAGCAATGTCGAGATTGATACTTTTTCCTATAAAGAAGGGGCTGAAGCAGTCCATTGGTCTTGTGATGGCTCGACGACTTTTACCATTGATAGTAGCGATCGCGCCGCAGTTGGTACAACAATCACGCTTACTTTGCAAGAGGATGCTGAAGAATATCTAGAGGAAGCCTCGATTAAGCGCATGATTCGTAACTATTGCGATTTCATGCCCGTCCCAATCAAGCTGAATGATGAGGTAATCAATAAGCAAACAGCCCTGTGGGACAAGTCTCCTAAATCTGTTACCAATGAAGAATATTTAGAATTCTATCGCTATCTCTACCCTTACCAAGATGATCCTCTGTTCTGGATTCATCTAAATACCGATTATCCCTTTGTGATTAAGGGAATTCTTTATTTTCCCAAGATGAAGGCGGATATTGATCCAAATCGTGGACAAATCAAGTTGTTCTGCAATCACGTTTTTGTAAGTGATAATTGCGATGATGTGATTCCCAAATTCTTGATGCCTTTGCGTGGGGCGATCGATAGTACCGATATTCCTCTGAACGTGTCGCGTAGTTTCTTGCAAGGCGATCCTAAGGTTCGTAAAATTCAAGACTTTATTGCTAAGAAAGTAGGCGATCGCCTCACTTCTCTTTATAGCGATTCCCGCGAAGAATTCTTGAAATGCTGGCAAGATATCAGCATCTTTATGAAGTTTGGCGCGATGAACAGTGATAAGTTCTATCAACAGGTTAAAGAGATTTTGGTGTATTCCACCACTAGCGAAGATGATGCGGTCAAGAGCGAAAATGGTAACTACACAACTCTGCAAGAATATCTAGAACGGAACAAAGCGGAACATGAGAATCAAGTGTTCTATACTTCCGATCCGATCGCCCAAGGTACTTATGTGGAACTGCATAAGAATCAAGGTATTGAAGTTCTCACCTTTGATTCCTTGATCGATAACCACTTCATTCACTTCCTAGAGCGAGAATTTAAAGATCTTAAGTTTGCGCGGGTGGATGCGGAAATTGACGATCGCCTTGTGGATAAGGAGTCAAAAACGGAAATCGTCGATCCAAAAACCAACAAAACTAAGAGCGATCATCTTCAAGATATCTTCCGCGCAGCTTTGAATAAGCCCAAACTGGTGATTCGTACTGAGGCAATTAAATCTGAAGATCCAGCTTCTGCGCCACCTGCGATTATTCTCTTGCCAGAATCGTCGCGACGGATGCAGGAAATGATGGCGATGATGCAACAGAGTACGATGAGCTTTCCTGAAGATCATGTGTTGTTGGTCAAT
Organism: Pseudanabaena sp. UBA1465; assembly: GCA_002325645.1. Classification (GTDB taxonomy): domain Bacteria; phylum Cyanobacteriota; class Cyanobacteriia; order Pseudanabaenales; family Pseudanabaenaceae; genus Pseudanabaena. The sequence continues at coordinate 4,190 of DCSN01000126.1, read as the reverse complement.
ACCGCCCATCCTTTGATGGAGAAGTTGATTGAGCTAGATGCTAACCAAATTCTTGTTGATGGTAAATCAGAATCGGCGGATCTGGCGAATTTGATCTGTACCCATGTTTATGACTTGGCGTTGATGGCGCAAAAGAGCTTTGATGCTGACAGCATGAAGGGATTTTTGCAGCGATCGAATCAGTTGCTCACTAAGCTGACCAGCAAAATCTAAACTCAACGAGGCGGCTCAAAAAGCCGCCTTTAGTTTCTTGAGTAAGGTGAAATGCTAAGCTATGGGTGATACTCATTAGCCATAAAATCAATGTTTACTGAAGTTCAAATCGAGAACTACAAGTCTATCCAAAGTCTCAAGATTGGTTTGGGTAGGGTTAATGTGTTTATTGGTGAGAATGGTTGTGGTAAGAGCAATATTTTAGAGGCGATCGCTTTAGCTGGTGCGGCGGCAGGTAATAAGTTAGACAACGAGTTTTTAGCTCCTAGAGGAATCAGAGTTACCGAGCCAGAATTTATGCGATCGGCTTTTGATAAAGAGAATATTGAAAAAAAAATCAAGGTAAATCTAAATAACAGCAATGATATTCCACTAAATATTGAAATGCAGAATGATAACCATACTTATTCTAGTTGGCATATTGTCAACAAAAATTTAGTTGATATCTTTCAGCGATTACCTAGTTCTGAGAATTTTTTAATTGATAATGTCCCAGATTTTGAAAACAATGTTAAACAAATAGCTGAGGATATAATTAAAACAAGATTAAAAGAGATAAATATAGATATTCCTAATAATCAAGAAATCATTGATTTATTTGAAAATATTGTTAGAGATGCCGCTTTAAATTTGTCAAATTTTGCTAAAGATACTACTTTAAGTTTTTCAAATATTGTAAGTCAAGATGTTTTACGACTAAGAGAGTTTTTAATATTTGCACCTGAATATTCCTCGTTGCGAACTTTTGAACAAGAAGGACAAATTCAGCCACTGGGAAATAATGGACAAGGATTACTCAAACTTCTACAAGTTTTAAATGACAATTCAGATAAAATCAATGATATTAGGCATAGGCTTGAGCTTATTGATTGGTTTGATGATTTTAAAATACCTAATTCTGATTTAGAAAGGGTAGTTCAAATTAAAGATCGATATTTAGATAAAGAATTACCTTACTTTACTCAAAGAAGCTCTAATGAAGGTTTTTTATTTTTAATGTTTTATTTTGCCTTGTTTGTTAGTGATGATACACCAAAATTTTTTGCAATTGACAACATCGAAAATGCACTAAATCCTAAACTATGCACAAGACTAATCCAAGAATTAGTAGAACTAGCTAAGAAATATGATAAGCAAGTTATATTCACAACTCATAATCCTGCGGTCTTAGATGGGCTAGATTTGAACGATGATGAGCAGCGTCTTTTTGTAATTTATCGAAATATGGATGGACATACCAAAGCCAGACAAATTTCTCCCCTAGAACCTTTAGAGGATGATGAGATCGTGCCTTTGTCAGAAGCTTTTATAAATGGTTATATTGGCGGACTACCGAAAAATTTTTAATATGCACACATTTGGAGCAATTGTAGAAGGAATAACTGATTTTCCCATCATTAATAGTATTTTAGTAGGATATTTTAATGACAGTAAAATTGATATTAACCCGATTAGCCCTATAAACTTTAAAGCATCATCTAATTACGACAAAGTATTTAAAAGCTGTAAGCCAGAAAAATTAAAACGAGCTTTTCTAGCTAACAGATATATTATTATTCATGTCGATACCGATGTATCCGAGAATTTTGGTATATCACATTACGAGGATGGTAAACCACTTTCTCCACAACAATTGATTGATAAAACAGTAGATAAATTTAAACAGCAGATGGGGGAGGAATTTTATAATCATTATGGGCATCGAATTATTTTTGTGATCGCAGTTCACTCCATAGAATGTTGGCTATTTCCTCTATTAGCTTCTGATGATAAAAGTGCCGAAATAGAAAACTGTTGTCAAATTCTAGAAAAAACTGTTCCAAGCTTTAGAAAAAAACATGAATATTACCAAGAAATTACTAAGAGATATCGCAATCACGATGATTTGTTAAATCTCTATCCTAAAAATCCTAGCTTGCAGATTTTTATTGAAGAACTTGCAAGCAAAAATATTGAAATTCTTGAAGAATCATGAATTAGGTTAGTAATGAGATGGCTAATTAATGGGGTGTAAAACTACGATTGGTTGGAGTTCTAAGTCGATCGCCTCACTCACACCGAGAAATTGCTGATCTTCATCATAGGTACGAACGTAGTTATGAATTTCTGGTTTTGGTGATTCTTCAAGTGAGTTAACAGTGCGAGCAAATTCATCTTTAATTGTTTGTCCCATGCACCAGCGTTTTGTTTGATCGACATCGAACGAAACTTCGGGTAAAAAATGCAGCCCATGATCGGGCGCGAGAACCTTGAGAGATTGCGATCGCATCAGTTCCGCAACCTGTTCAAAACTCAAACTAGAATCTAAATCAAACCCATTACTATAGGTACGTCTTAAGCCTGATAGGGTTGCGCCATAACCAAGTTTCTCGCCCAAATCTCTGGCGATGGAGCGAATATATGTCCCTGAACCACAGGCGATCGCCACATCTAATTCTGGATAATCCCCGTCAGTCCAGCCTAGTACCTTGATTTCTGTAATTTCCACCTCGCGCATCGGAATATCTGCATCAGCAATCTCGCCGCGTCGCGCCAAATCGTATAGCCGCACCCCATTGATCCAGATCGCACTAAAGGCAGGTGGACGCTGCGTAATTTTGCCTTGAAAAAGAGGTAGATATTTTTCAACTTCACCCAAATTTAAATTGGGACAGGGGCGATCGCTAATTATCTGACCCGTAATGTCATTGGTATTGGTGGCAATCCCAAACCGAATTTTGGCGTTATAGGCTTTGCCTTCAGGCAGAAATCGTAAAAGTCGCGTTGCATTTCCCACTGCGATCGGCAAAACCCCCGTAGCCATCGGATCGAGTGTACCGCCATGCCCAATCTTTTTTTGCTTTAGTAATTTTCGTAAATTACTCACACAGTCATGGGCGGTAATAATCGGCGGCTTATCGATGCTAATAAATCCATTAAACATAAAAATTAATAAGTAGTTAAGCATAGTTATAAACCAAACCCAGACTGTTGCACCGCCCACCTAGTGGGCGGCATACCAATTTGGGTTTTAGTTTTAACTACTTTCGTAATAAAAACAGCAGGGTAAACTAAAGTATTACCTATACATTGATGGAACGAAAGCGTAGAAAATTTGTCATAAAATAAATATGTAGATAAAAACACAACTCTTGTAAAAGTTGTATCAGTTTTACAAACTGTTGACTAACGAGTTTTATTAATGCCGATCGTTAGCTTTAAGTGCTTTATGTTTTTACCTTCATCATTAGTGATACTGGGTGAGATAAGTTGACTCGATTTGTATTCGGCGATATTCATGGTCAATATGACGGATTAATGAAGTTGCTTGACTTTATTAACTACGACTCTGACGACAAATTGTTTTTTCTCGGTGACTTAATCGATCGCGGCAGTCGCAGTGCCGATGTTGTGCGCTGGATTATGGAAAATGGTCACACGGCTCTGAGGGGAAATCATGAGCAAATGTGTATCGATGCTTTTGGTAGCACTGAAGGATCGTTGACTTGGAAAGGTTGGTTGCTGAATGGCGGCGCAAATACCTTGGAAAGTTATGGTAAAGAAGGTTTACCCGCCGAACACTTAAATTGGATGCAGCAATTGCCGCTTTATCTAGATTTAGGTGATTCTTGGTTAGTCCATGCAGGGCTAAACCCTAATTTACCGATTGAGTTACAAGGGGCGGCTGAATTTTGTTGGATTCGTGAAGAATTTCACAGTACTACCGAGCCTTTCTTTGACGACAAAATAATTATTACAGGACATACGATTACCTTTGTATTTCCGGGTGTGAAGCCGGGAAATTTGGTTTTAGGCAAAGGTTGGCTCGATATTGATACGGGTGGCTATCATCCTAAAAGTGGTTGGTTGTCTGCCTTGGATCTTGATGCGGCGATGGTTTATCAGTGCAACACATTTACCAATGAGTTAAGGGTAAATCCATTAGCGGAAATTACGACGGTGATTGAGCCAATGCCATCGCGATCGCAAAGATCATC
>DCSN01000129.1:42711-55034 GCA_002325645.1 Pseudanabaena sp. UBA1465 | reverse complement strand
TTGAGGCTTTGAGTAGTACAGAGAAATGTTGGGAAGCTTTGCGGAGCGCCGCTTCCCAACATTTCTCTGGGGTTTAATTAAGCGCAAAGCGCTGCATTTAATCTGGAATCGTAAAGTAAAAAGTTGCGCCTTGATTAACGGCGGCTTCTGCCCAAATATGTCCACCATGACGCTCCACAATACGCTGCGCGATCGCCAAGCCAATGCCAGTGCCTTCAAACTCACGTTCGAGGTGCATTCGTTGAAATACACCAAACAACTTGTCAGCATATTGCATATCAAAGCCAGCCCCATTATCAGAGACAAAGTACACTATTTCTTCATTTTCTTTATTAGTTGTTTGAAAACCAATTTCAATGCGAGCATTTTTGATTTTCCCTGTATATTTAATCGCATTTGATAGTAGGTTAATCCAAACTTGAGTTAATAGAGAAATATCTGCTTGGCAATCGGGCAAATCAGCAATAACAAATTCAATCTGCCGCGATTCTAATTCTGGGGCAAAGTTATTGAATATCTGTTGAATCAATGTGTTTACAGATACAGATCTTCGAGACATTTCCTTACGATTTAAGCGCGATAAATTTAGAAGATCATCAATTAATTCGCCCATGCGCTTAGCATTGTCGCGCACAATTTTAAGAAAGCGATTACCTTCAGTATCTAGGCGATCGCTAAAATCTTCTTCCAACATCCGCGAAAAGCCATCGATCGCCCTTAAGGGAGCGCGAAGGTCATGGGAAACCGAATAGGAAAAAGATTCTAATTCTTTATTTGCAGCTTCTAGTTGAGCAGTGCGTTCTATTACCCTTGATTCTAGAGATTGATTAAGTTGAGATAGAGCTTGATTCGCCGCTTTTCGCTGTAGTTCGGCGGAAGCTCTCGCCGCAAAAACTTGCAGAATATTCCTTGCCTTTGAAATATTTTGGATTGGCTGCACATCGATAATAGAGAGATTACCGATAGGATTGCCGTTGATATCTTTGAAAGAAATACCCATATAGCTATCTGCCTGCATGGCGCACAGAATATCATTTTCAGGGAATTCTTTCTGCACCAACTCATTACAAATATACTCACCATTGATTAACGCTAATTTGCAAGGAGTGTAAGCTGTAAAAAAACTGACAGGTGGAAGCGGTACGCCATTACCAAAACTTGCTAAGGTATGAAGTTGATCACCAATCAGTTCAGTAACCACGGCATATCTCACATTTAAGGCTTCGGCAAGATGTCTCACCAAGGCAGGGAAAAAGTCATCACCTGTAACTGCCGATGTCCCTGCGACCAAATTTTGTAAGGCTGCCTCGGAACTCTTGAGAGCCGATTCAGCTAAGAGGCGATCGCTAATTTCCGACTGCAAAGACTGATTTAATTGATCTTGTTGTTTTAATAAGCGAGATTTACCGATGGAAATAGCTGCCTGTGATGCCAGTAAATTGAGAACTTCTAAGCGCTCTCTTGTAAATGCATCAGTGGCAAGTCTATTCTCTAAAACAATGATCGCAGTCAGACTGCCGCGACTCAATAGGGGTAAGCATAGCAAGGACTTAACTTGATATTGCACAATCCAAGGATCATTTTGAAAGTCACCAACTTGAGTCGCATTGTTGAGAACTACGCTCTGGTGAGTTCGTATTACATAATTTACAATGGACCTTGGTATATAGTGATGACCATCTGTGGTGATTGTATTAATCGGAATTGACTGCAAGACCACACGCTCATATTCAATGGTCTTAATTGCCGCGATTGTCCATTGGTCTTGATGGGATGAATCTGCATCAATGGATAAGTCAGTGGGTAATAGTAAATAACCTGTCTGTACCCCTGCATTCTCGATGAGAATACTCATCAAAGTTTCTAGCAGTTGATCAAGCTTAATTTCCCAAGCGATCGCTTGGGAAGCCTTGAGAAATGACTCTATATCTAGGTTTCCTAAATTACTAGAAGATGATTGAAGAGAAATACTGATATGAGAGCTTTGGGTTTCCTTTTGATTGATTGAGATATTGGATGAAATATCGGCTGAGAATATTCTCAATAGGTCAAGATAGCAGCTTTCTAAATGTTGCAGCTTAGCCAAGGCTCCCCACTCTAAGTAACCTAGTCTTGCCTCTTGCATATAGGCTTTGGCAATGGTTATTTTGTCTTCCGCGAGATAAAACTTAGCAGCCAATTCATTGGCTAAGGCGGCTTCATGGAAGTATTGGTTTTCTTGAGCTAAGGCGATCGCGTGATCATACAAGTCCATTGCTTCGATTCTCTGACCTCGCACCCGTGCCATTTCCGCCTTCACTAACTCATATCTATGGGCAAAGTTTGCAGGAGCCGAGGTTGCCCAATGAGTTAGCTTCTCGATCGCCTTAGTAATTTCCGCACTAAAAGATATGCTTTTATCTATATCTTGATCAATTGCCACATCACTTCTATCTACATTGGCTAATAGGGTTAATGCATAATAGAAATAGAAGGCTCCAAATTGAACCGCCCCCATAGCACCAGCAATATGCTGCTCGGCAATGGTCGCGATCGCCAGTGCTTCCTGTGGTTGTCCAAAATGATAGCTCAAAATTAATTTCTGCACATAGACTGTCGCAATGGAATAGGTGTCTCCTGCGGCTATGTGCAGAGGCAAGCGTTGAATTTCATCGTAAACTGTACCAATTAAAACTTGAGGATTTTCAGATTCCCCAATCCAATTTAAGACCGCTTGCTGACCAATTTGATGGAAATTGAGGGCGATCGTTTGTTTTAATTGGGCGATCGCCTCGCCATAGGTTTCCATATCCTGCTTAACCTTGAGCAGATGCTCTCCTGAGAAATAGGCGATCTGACAATGATTAAATAGACAATAGGCGGCAAATTCTAAATCTCCTGATTCCACACCTGCTTGATATCCCTCTAACAAAGGTGCAATGCAATCACGGACTGGTGTTTGCCAAGGACGAATAAAATGATAAACCAAGTTAAAGATTTTTGCTTTAAAGTTAATTGCATGGAATTTATCCATTAAATAAAGGGCAATGTTAGCCGATTGATTGCCTATATCTATATGTCCGCCTCCACCCATGATTAAGCCATAGGTGGAGAAAGCGTAGGCTGTTTCGAGAGAATGTCCAAACTGTAAAGATAGTTCAACTTGCTTGAGAACAATCAATGGATATAAAGCAGGAAACCCAATATAGACCGCCGAAGACATATTACTGAGAATATTCATCGTCGCTAATTTTTGAGGATTGCTCATCGCTGGCAAATCCAAAATATTTTCAGTATTGGCAAGCCGTCGCGAAACTGTATCAAAAGCTTCTTGGGTTGTGAGTTGATCGGGCTGTTGAGGCAAGGCTACGCCTAACTGCTGCAATATATTTAGAGCGATCGCGATCGCCTCAGATAGACGATTACGCGCAATCAGAGATTGAATTTGGACTTCTATAAATTTAACTTGCTCTTGAATACTAGAAATATGAGGTTGAATCAGATCAATCGTGGTATCGACAATCTTAAAAGCACCCGTTAGACAAGCAGAAGTAATTAGTTCTAGATACAAGTCCTGTGTCATCTGTGGATGTTGCATCCAAGCATCCTCGGCTAAAAGTGATATCCCAGTTTCACAATATTGGACACTAGATTCATAGGCGTAGGATAGACGCGCATTCTTGCCTGCAAGGAGATGAAGCTGGGCTAAATAATCACGCTCTGTTTGAGTAATTACTTGATCAATTCCTAATCTAAATTGATTAGCAATCACAAAGACTTGATCTTCTAGTTGATGGTCTAAACGCTCTGCTTTTTCTAATAAGAATTTGCCAATACGGTAATGGAGCGCTGAGCGATCTATTTCTGAAATCAATGAATAGGCGGCTTGCTGAATGCGATCATGGACAAATTTGTAGCCAATGATGGGGCGATCGCTAGTTAACTCGATGCCGTAGTAAAGCGACTGATGAGCATTGCTCAGCGTGAGGATCATCCCCTCGGCGATCGCCACCATCAAACCTTGAATGGTGTCCGCATAGGATAGCTCCGATATGCATACGAGCGTCTCCAAATCGAATTGATTGCCAATACAGGCGGCAATTTGTAATAAATATTGGGTGCGATCGCTTAGCTTTTGGATTTTAGCCGCCATCAAATCCACAACATTATCCGTAATTCCCTGCTCCTGAATTTGGGCGATCGACCATTCCCATTTGCGTAATTGATAGTTAAATTTAATCAAATTTTCATCATAGAGAGACTTCAGGAACTCGTTCATAAAGAAGGGATTGCCATTAGTCTTTTGCTGGACTAGTTCTGCTAGAGATAAAGCCTCTGTGGTTGAGCAATGTAATGTATCAGCAATCAGTTGCGTAATATCAGTGAGGTTCAGTGCTGATAGGAGCATTTGGCTCAGATCACCATTTGCCTGTTGAATATTTTCGATTATTTGCATCATCGGATGCGTGGCACTCATCTCATTATCTCGATAGGCTCCTATTAAAAGCAGCGAATTTTTTGCGGTGGTAGTTGCCAAGATTTGGAGCAGTTTTAAAGAAGCACGATCAGCCCATTGCAGATCATCTAAAAAAATCACCAGAGGATGTTCTGATTGGGCAAAAACACAGATAAAGTTTTGGAAAACACGATTAAATCGATTTTCCGACTCATTAATACATGTATTTGCTCTAATTAAATTTGCCTCTTGTTTACCAATAATCAACTCCAAATCAGGGATTACTTGGGTGATCAAATAACTATTTATGCCTAATGCATTAATAATCCGCGATCGCCATTGATTTAAACGATCTTCATTTTCTGTTAATAATCGCTTGATTAAGCTTTTTAATGCTTGAATAATTGCGAAGTAAGGAATATTACGCTGATATTGACCGAACTTTCCCGAAATAAAATATCCGCGACTTTGGGTAATTGGCTTATAGATTTCCTGCACTAATCTAGATTTGCCAATACCAGCATAGCCTGATATTAAAAGTATTTCCACGCGATCGCTTTGAGCATCGGTAATCCTCGAAAAAGCAGCTAATAAATTCTCTACTTCTTTAGCCCTACCGTAAAGTTTTTCAGAAATCAGAAACTTGTCAATAATATCCTGTTCTGCCAATCGAAACCTATCAATCTCTCCCGTTGTTTCTAACTGGTTTAAACATTTTTCTAGATCAGCTTTAACACCCCATGCACTCTGATACCTGTCTTCAGTAGTTTTTGCCAACATTTTGAGAATAAGGTTAGACAACATCAATGGTATCTGTGAATTAACTAAATGCGGCGCGATCGGCTCCATCGCTAAATGATGATGAATTAGTTCTAGTGGATCATTAGAGTTATAGGGTAAACGCCCAGTAAACATTTGATAAAAAGTCACACCCATCGAATAAATATCAGTACGACAATCTAGCGATCGATTCATTCTTCCCGTTTGTTCAGGAGATATATAGGCTAAAGTTCCCTCTAGAAAATCATGATGATCAAGATTCCAGTTTTCTTTTGGTAACGCTGATGCAATACCAAAATCAATTATTTTTAATATATTTGTATGCGAATTAAAAACAATATTTGATGGATTAATATCTTTATGAATAATATTTGCTGCATGGATGTGGCTTAGTCCTTCGCTAATTTGAATTGCTAATTGAAGATTGGCAATAATATCAATTTTTCTCAATATTAGGATCTGTGCTAAAGACTCGCCGCCAAAGTCTTCTAATATAATAATAAATCTATTTTGATATTCCTGAAAGCCATAGGTATTAATTATAAATTTAGAACTAAGACTTCGCGTAATTTCATATTCTAATTTATATCTTCCTATAGTTTGAATATTTGAAAATTCTATTTTTAATACCTTAAGAATTACTCGTAAGTTATTTTCTATGCAAATACATCGATAAACTTGAGAGTTTCCTTCTTCATAAATTTTCTCAATAATTTTATATTTAGGTATGGCGATCATATTCTATTTCCTTTGATTAAGGTTACAGGCAAGGGGCTTAAGCCCCTTGTTCCAATATATCTAATAAGCCTATCTAAGACCTACGCCACACGCCTCGCGTACGGCGATCGCATATATCGCCAAAATTTTATCCAAAGATTTCCGCAGGATCAGCAGATTGAACCTTGCGTAGCGAAATTGCCCCTGAAATCACACACATAATCATGGTTAAAATCATTACAGGTATGGCTTTATCCCAAATATATAACGGTAATAAAGTGGCATTTTTCGTCAGATTGTAAAGTCCAAAGGAGATACCTAATCCGGGGATAAATCCGAGAATGGAGAGAACAAATGCTTCTTGAATCACGACTTGCGCTAAATATAGGTTGTTATAGCCCATTGCCTTGAGGGTGGCATATTCCGCAAGATGATCAGATACATCTGTATACAGGATTTGGTAAACAATCACGATGCCAACAATAAAGCCCATCACGGTTCCGAGCGTGAAGATAAAGCCGATCGCGGTGCTTTTTTGCCAATAGTCTTTCTCAAAGTTAATATAACCTTGCAAAGTCAAAATGCGCGTATCATCGATCGCCGCATCCTGAGATTTTTGAAGATCTTCAACGGTTAGCTCGGACTTAGCCACCAGCACTTTATTTTGATCTTCTTCACGGATTATTTTGCCATCTGCACCAATACTTTCTTTATATAAAATGCGAATTCTTTTGCCGTCAGGGGGCAACTTATCGCGGGGTAAAACTACGGTTTCATTGGGTTGACTGAGGATGAAATTTCGCATCGCTTCGTAGGGAGAAGCATCAGGGCGCAAATTGATTAAACCGATGTTAATTAATCCCGAACGGCGGCTATCAAAAATGCGGAGAAAATTAGTGTCACTGGTCACTAGCGCCCCATCCGCCGCAAAGGATGCACCCAACTCAAATAGTCCGCCAATTACCAGTTTGCGATTGGCAACTTCGCGAGTAACGATATTATTGCAGGCAAAGGCAGCATCACTAAAGGTTGCTTTTAGTGCTAAAGCTCCACATTCGCTTACAATTGGACCAAATTCAGCACGGGAGGCGCGATCGAAGAGAACCACATCTTCGGTTTTAACGCGATCGATATTTGAGGCAACCCCCGCGATCTTGAAGACCTTAGCATCAGGATTTGCGCCTAATATCAAAATATTACGAGTTTGTCCCGCAGGATCTTCTTGGATTTTCCAAGCCGCAAGTCCCAGATAAATGGGGTTAACCGATTCAACTTCCTTCATCCCCAAGGCTTGGTAAAGACGGCGTTGAGAGAAATTTCGCATCCCCACAAGGTTGGTGGATTGGGGGCTAATAATTACCAAATCACCGACTAGATTACTTTGGAGTCGAATGGCACTGGTAAAAAGCGCATCGCGAAACCCCAATTGTAAAAACATTAAGACCACAGCAAAGGTGATCCCTGCGATCGCTACTAGCAGACGGCTTTTTTCGTAGGTAAGCTGTAACCAAGCGAGAGGTACGGCAAAGATCATAAATTAAACTTGATTGAACTTGATTAAACTTCAACTTTGACTCGGACTTGTAAATTGGTAAGCGCTGAAACTTTTTGGCTATTATCGAGTTTGATTTTAACTTCGATAATCCTGACATCGGTTTTGGCGGCGGGGTCAGTGCCGAGGACATCATTTTTGGCGATTCTTAAACCAATGCGATCGACCTTGCCTGTGATTTCTCCTTCAAAGGCTTCACTTTGAATGACTGCCTTCTGCCCAACTTTAATTTTGCCAATATCCGTTTCATAGATTTCGGCAACTACATACATTTGACTAGTGTTCCCAATCTCCACAACTCCATTGGTTTGACTAACAACTTCACCAGTTTTGGAATTGACTTTGAGAATCTGTCCAGCAACAGGAGCGCGAACCTGCGATAGGGCTAAATCAACTTCGGCTCTTTCAATATTGATGAGCGCTGTTTGAAACTGAGCTTCCGCAAACTGCACGTCCGTTGGACGGATTTCTTTGACACTATTGAGCAATCCTTGAGATTGGCGAAGTTGAAATTGAGCTTGCTGAACCTGCTGCTCTGCTTGATTAAGTTGACCTTTCAAGGTTTCTACCCTGAGGCGATAGGTATCTAGCACGGTTTGGGAAATAGCTCCCTCGTTATAAATCTGTAGAAACCGATTGTAATCTTGATCTGCAATTTGTAATTCAGCACGAACCCGCGCCACATTCGCTTCGACGGATTTAATATTTGCCGCCGCAGAAAGCACATTCCCCTGTTGGGCGACAATATCACCATCTTTTGCCCCTGCCCGCACCTTAGCAAGATTGCGCTCACTCTCTTGAGCTTGACTTTGGGCTTGGCGTAATGCAGAAAGCGATCGATCATAGCTATCAAGGACAGCAATTACCTGTCCTTCTTTCACCGTATCCCCCTCTTTGACCAATAATTTCACAATACGGGATGTCCCAAGGGTAGAGGGAGATGCAACTTTGACAACCTCGCCCTGTGGTTCTAAACGACCTAAGGCACTAACGGCTCTTGCTTGTTCTTTATTAGTACTACTAGTTGCGGGTGTAGCGCTTGTTTGTGATGAGTTATTGCTAGAGCGTCCCAACACAAACCAAATGCTCGCGCCTAATATTGCCAAAGCGATCGCGATCGCAGGGATCAAAAATTTATTTGCTCTTTTAGGTTCTAAGGCCTTTTTCATGGTGCTAGGTTAGGTACTTTGGGAGAAATTTATTGATGGCTATCCAGATATATATACTACCCTCTCTGGGTTTTGATCCAAAAACAGAGAGAGGTAAAGCATTCCTCTGCTTTTGAATTTTTTAGGAAAAGTTTCTAAAAAAATGTTAATTTTTGGTAGCGTGATCTTTTTTTAGAGACTTTCAAAAAAAATAAAAACCAATTTTTAGTGGCGTAGCGAAGCCACGCCACTAAAAATAATTTTGAAAAGTATTTCTTTGCAATACTTTTCAAAATTATTTGGACTACATCAAGAGTAAATATCGATGGAGCAAGTCAGATCTCTGATCAACAATAGTAGCAACGTGGTTACCCCCTTACTAGAACTACGCGAAATCCATAAAAGCTTTGGCGATAAGACTGTCCTGAATGGTGTGGATCTCACAGTGCATACAGGAGAGGCGATCGCGATTATTGGTCCTTCTGGCACTGGTAAATCAACGATTTTGCGCGTAATTTGCGGATTACTAACCGCCGATAGTGGTGAAGTTTATATCAATGGCAACCTTGTTTCCCCTGAAGACGATATCCAAGAAGCAAACTATGGGCTGAACATTGGGATGGTATTTCAAAATGCCGCCCTATTTGATTCGCTCACAGTTGCGGAAAACGTCGGTTTTTCATTATTTGAACATTCGCGTTTGTCCAGACGGGAAATTTATCGACTCGTAGAACATAAATTGGCTTTGGTGGGGCTAGATAACATTAGCGATCTCTATCCCAGTCAACTATCGGGGGGAATGCGAAAACGGGTGAGTTTTGCCCGTGCAATTATGGATGACCCCACTACGAAAACCCAAGCCAAAAAAATTCTCCTCTATGATGAACCGACCGCAGGGCTTGATCCTGTGGCTTCCACGATTATTGAGGACTTAATGCGATCGCTGCGGGAACAACGGGTTTGTGATAGCTATATTGTCGTGACCCACCAAGACAGCACGATCCGTCGTACGGCCGATCGCTTGATGGTTTTATATCGCGGATCAGTGCGCTATGCAGGAAACGTGAGTACAATTGATAGTGCCGACAATCCGTATGTCAGACAATTTTTTAGTGGCAGTACTGAAGGTCCAATTCAACTTTTGACAAAGGAGGTATGAGGCTCGTGCAGCGAAAAACATTACGCGACGGTGCGCTTGGCTTATTTATCATCGGTGGAGTCGTGGCTCTTGGCGGTGCATTATTATGGCTACGCGGGCTACAACTAAATAGTTCTAAGTTTACATTTACGATTAAATTACCCGATGCTAGTGGATTGAATACTGGTTCAGTCGTTAGGTTTCGTGGTGTTGAGGTGGGACGGGTCACAGCCCTGACCCCCCAAACTGAGGGTGTGGATGTGCAGGTCGGCATCGAAAACTCGAAACTAATTATTCCCAAGCAATCTTTTGCTGAAACCAATCAAAGCGGCTTTTTGGGTAATACCAATATTGATATTTTTCCTTCTAAAGAAAAATTAGAACTTGCCCCCAATCTCACCCCCCTCGCTAAGGACTGCAACAGTGAACTAATTGTGTGTCAAGGTGGACAAATTGAAGGTTCTAGAGGCGTAAGCTTTACGGTGCTGCTCAAGGATATGAGTTCTACCCTACGCAAAATCAATGATCAGAGTTTGATTGATAATCTTAATGACACTTTAATTGCCACCAAAGCGACCGCCAAAAGTATTCAAAAACTAAGCGAATCTGCTAATCGGGTAGTTGGTACATTTGAAAATCAGCTTGTTAAATTTGGGGATACGGCTGAGGCGATCAGTGGTGCGGCCACTAAAGTGGGTAGTGTTGCCAATAGCGCCCAAGATTTAATCGAAGTCAATCGCGAAAAGTTAGCCCAAACCCTTGATGGGATTGCATCTGCTTCTAGGGAAGCGCGATCGCTGCTGGCAAGTGCTAAGCCTTTGTTAAACGATGGTAAGTTGATCGCCAATTTGCAAAAGTTAGCGGAAAATGCGGCGGAAACTTCAGCGAATCTGCGTAAAGTATCGGGAGAACTTAATGATCCTGCCACGATCGCTTCTTTCCGCGAAACCCTTGATTCAGCGCGGGCTACCTTCGCCAATGCTAAGAAAATTACGGCTGATCTTGATGAACTGACGGGCGATCCCAAATTTCGCGGTAATATTCGCAATTTGATCAATGGTTTAGGTGGTTTACTCACGACCGCCCCTAATCTTGATAATTTAACGGCGAATACCTCGCGCCCTAGTGAAACCGCCAGCGATGCACCTAAATCACCGAGTAGCATTGAGGTAGCGCGTAACAAGGTCATCAAGCCTACTACAAACGACAATCAAGTCAAACGTGAAAAATCCCTCAATGCAGAAACTACTAGGGAAAAAACCAAGGAAAAAGTGAAGATTAACAGTCCCACGCCAAACACCACAGTTGGTAAATCGGGCGCAATTTCAGTAACCGAGACTTCTAGTTATGATAGCTCTGGCGATGATCGATGAATTTACAACCTGGTCAAGTTTGGTTAATTATTGGTTTGGCTCTTTGGGCGATCGAGTTACTCGTCCCCTTGCCCACCATGTTAATTGCGGGGGCCATGGGACTAGCGGCGATACTGGTGGCGGCGATCGCCTTTCTGCTGCCAAATTTAATACCTATGGCGTTGCAAATATTAGCTTGGATGCTGATATCAGGGATATTAGTCAACCTATCGCGTCGATTTATTCCCAGAGACTCCTATCAACTCCAAGAAGCTAGTGAAGGCTTCACCCTCACGGAAATTCCCGCAGGACAGACGGGAAGGGTGCAGCATGAGGGAGTCTCATGGAAGGCAAGGTGTGATGATCCCCAGATTGCGATCGCGGCTGACCAAAAGGTGATCGTTTTACGCAGACAAGGCACAACCTTAATTGTTGTTCCCGAAAATTGGCTTGATAGCAAAACATAAAACCCAAATATAAGGTCGTCGGCGCACCGTGCCGACTTTCTTCAAGACCAAAAAGAGAGATGGGGCGCGATCGCGCCCCATCTCTCTTTTTGGTCTTGGCATAAATATTAAAAAAAAATAATTTTAAAATTGGTTATCAAAAAAGTTTTCCACAGAGTTTTCCACAGATATCGAAGACTTTTCCACAGATTACTAGGAGTTTTCCACAGGTTGTTTTGTCGAATAAGATGTCTGTGCCTTATGGGTTAAGGATTCATTAACAAGAGATTGTCTTTACTTGGGAAAACTTTTGGAAGATCATGCTTTACAAAGATATGTAAATCAATTGACTAGAAAATACTGATTCCATCAAATTAGTTTTACCTATTTATCGTTTTTGTTGCTCTTTTCGTTACGTTGACAATAACTCCTAGTTGAACACACAATTAAATCCCGACCTCTGAAAATGGTTGCGACATTCCTATCAAACTTGTTTAAAAGTTGAGGTTTCAGCATGAGTACGACCGTCAGCATCCTTGCCGAAATTCCTGAAGAATTGCACGAAACCCTCAAGCATTATCTAGAGTCTCATCCCGACTGGGATCAGGATCGCGTGTTTGCCGCCGCTTTATCTTTATTCCTGTTACAAAATGGTGGTAGCGGCGATCGCACTGCATCCCATAGTTATCGCAGCACTGCCCAAGTTTATTTAAATGCCTTATTTCAACACTCGTAATTTGCATCCGTAATTTGCA
>DCSN01000129.1:14804-42493 GCA_002325645.1 Pseudanabaena sp. UBA1465 | reverse complement strand
GCGATCGCCAAAAATTATCGTGTTTTAGTGGCGGAAGCACAGGATCGCGTCGGTGGAGCAATTACCAGTAATCGCAATGATGAAGGCTATCTCTGGGAAGAAGGTCCCAATAGTTTTCAGCCTGCCCCCGAACTATTGCGCCTCGCCGTACAGGTGGGATTAAAAGACGAAATATTATTTGCGGATGGCAAATTACCCCGTTTTGTCTTTCTCAAGGGCAAACTTAACGCTTTGCCAATGAGTCCGCCGAAAGCGATCGCCTCGCAGCTTTTAACGTGGGGTGGCAAAATCCGTTTAGCCTTAGGAGCGCTCGGCTTTGCCCGTCCCGCGATGGCAGCAGAAGAATCCGTCGATCAATTCTTTTCACGGCTTCTTGGTAAACAGGCGGTGGAGCGCTTAGTTGCCCCGTTTATTTCTGGTGTATATGCAGGCGATCCCAAACGCCTCAGCGCTAAGGCGGCCTTTGCCAAAATTTCCCGTCTGGAAACTAATTATGGTGGTTTATTAGCGGGTGCAATTTTATCCATGAAAGATCGTAAAGCTCAAAAGCTCAATGATCCCAATATTCCCAAACCCAAATCTGGTGAGCTTGGTTCCTTTCGTCAAGGCATCAAAATGTTGCCTGAAGCGATCGCCGCGAAACTGAGAGCGCAAGGTACGGCTGTAAAGCAAGAATGGACATTGCGATCGCTAGAAAAGCAGGGTGAAATCTATATTTCTAAATTTGATACGCCTACGGGTGAACAAGTTGTGCGATCGCGATCGGTGGTTCTCAGCACTCCCGCCTATGTCAGCGCCAAACTACTACAGGATTATCTACCCGTCGCCAGCCAAGCCCTAAGTGAAATCTTCTATCCGACAGTAGCTTGTGTAGTACTTGCCTATCCTAAAAGCGAATTTGCCTACGATATGAAAGGTTTTGGCAATCTGATTCCCCGCACTCAAGGAGTCCGCACCTTAGGAACAATTTGGTCATCGAGTCTGTTTGCAGGACGCGCCCCCGCAGGCTGGCAACTACTACTCAACTTCATCGGCGGCACTCTCGATCCCGCCTTAGCAAAGCTTTCAGAATCCGAAATCATTCAAGCTGTCCACGCTGATCTGAAGAAAACAATTCTCCGTCCTGACTCAAAAATCGAACCCAAAGCGATCGCTGTTCATGTTTGGGACAAAGCAATTCCCCAATATGAAATTGGGCATTTAGATCGCCTCGCCACTGTGGAAGCTCAATTACAAAAATCTCAAGGGCTGTATATTAGCGCCAACTTTATCGGCGGCGTAGCGCTCGGTGACTGCATCAAGCGTGGTTTACAAGAAGCAGACAAAATTGATGAATTCTTAAAATAAATATTAGGACGGGCGGCACTTCGCGCCGTCCGTCCTAATGTTGATCACTCCCGAAGATTTGATATTTAAAAAATAATATGACTGGATTTGTGGGGCTGCACGTTCATACGGAATATAGTTTGCTTGATGGGGCAAGCCAAATTCCGCATCTAGTTAGCCGCGCTGTGGAACTAGGAATGCCCGCGATCGCCTTGACCGATCATGGTGTGATGTATGGGGCGATCGAACTGATCAAAACCTGCAAATCTAAGGGAATTAAGCCAATTATTGGCAATGAAATGTATGTCTTGAATGGCGACATTACCAAACAATATAAGAGAGGAGATAAAGAAGGAAAAAAATATCATCAATGCGTTCTCGCCAAAGATACACAGGGCTATCGTAATCTTGTTAAATTAACTTCCATTTCCCATTTACAAGGATTTCAGGGTAAAGGGATGTTTGCACGTCCTTGCATCAGTAAAGATTATCTTTTGCAATATAAAGAAGGATTGATGCTTACTTCTGGATGTTTAGCAGGAGAAGTGCCGCAGTCGATCATGAAAGGCGATCGCGAAGAAGCTCGGCGGGTGGCAGCTTGGTATAAAGAACATTTTGGCGATGATTATTATTTAGAAATTCAAGATCATGGCTATCCTGAAGATCGGATTGTGAATGTGGAGATCTTTAAAATTGCGCGTGAACTAGATATTAGAGTAATCGCCACCAATGACTCTCACTTCACCTCCTGCTCCGATGTGGAAGCCCACGATGCACTGCTTTGTATCCAAACAGGAAAGCTAATTTCCGATGAGAATCGCCTCCGTTATAGCGGGATGGAATATCTCAAATCCTATAAAGAGATGAAACAGCTATTTCGTGATCATTTGGAAGATGAATTAATTGAAGAGGCGCTTGCCAATACCCTCCATGCCGCCAATAAAGTCAAGCCCTACGACCTGATGCGCGATCCCCGTGCGGCTGATTACCCCATTCCTGAAGGACATACTGCCGATACTTATTTTGAAGAAGTGACATGGCAAGGTTTGCTGCAAAGATTTAATGTCAAAACCCATGCTGAGATTTCCGCCGAATATCAAGAGCGCTTGCGCTTTGAATTGGGAATCATCATGCAAATGGGCTTTGCCACTTATTTCCTAGTGGTTTGGGACTATATCAAATATGCTAGAGACAAAAAGATTCCTGTGGGACCTGGGCGTGGTAGTGCCGCAGGTTCTCTCGTCGCTTATTCCTTAGGAATCACCAATATTGACCCGATCCATCATGGACTTCTCTTTGAAAGATTTCTCAATCCTGAACGGAAGTCGATGCCTGATATTGATACTGATTTCTGTATCGATCATCGTAGTGAATTAATTGATTATGTCACCCAACGCTATGGACAGGAACGAGTCGCGCAAATCGTTACCTTTAACCGTTTAACTTCCAAAGCTGTGCTTAAAGATGTGGCAAGGGTGCTAGATGTGTCCTACAGTGAATCTGACAAGATGGCGAAAATGATTCCTGTTTCGCGGGGAAAACCAGCCAAACTCAAGGTAATGATTTCCGAGGAATCGCCAGCACCAGAATTCCGCGATCGCTATAAAAATGATCCTAAAGTCTTTGAATGGCTTGACATGGCGATGCGGATCGAAGGCGTGAACAAAAGTTCGGGCGTTCACGCGGCAGGGGTGGTAATTTCGCCTTTTCCACTGGATGAAGTTGTGCCATTGCAGCGCAGTAATGAAGGGCAAGTCGTCACCCAATACACAATGGAAGATTTGGAATCCCTTGGTCTATTAAAAATGGACTTCTTGGGATTGCGGAACTTAACCACAATTGAGCATACCAGTAAGTTAATTCGCGGTAATCAAGATCCGAATTTTCATATCGATGCGATCGCCCCCGATATGTCCACAGAGGCAAACGAAAAAACCTACAAGCTATTAGAAAAAGGTGATCTCGAAGGTGTCTTCCAATTAGAATCGTCAGGCATGAAGCAGATCGTCAAAGATCTCAAACCTTCTAATATTGAAGATATTTCTTCGATTTTAGCGCTCTATCGTCCAGGACCTTTGGATGCAGGATTAATTCCTAAGTTCATCAATCGTAAGCATGGTCGAGAAGCGATCGAGTATCAGCACCATACTTTAGAACCGATTTTAAATAATACCTATGGGGTTTTGTGTCTTGCTAAAGGAACTTTAATTGCTAGACCAGATGGCACAAGTACAGCAATTGAGAATATTCGCAAAGGTGATCTAGTTCTATCTTCTGACGGTAAGCGCGTATGGTCAGCTAAAGTCGCTAAACAATGGCAAAGTGGTATTAAATCAATTGTCAAAATTACGCTATCCACAGGTACAGAAATTTACTGCACGCCAGAGCATCGCTTTCTCACACCAGAAGGCGATCGTTTTGCCTATGAATTAAAGCCTTTGGGCAATATCAAGAATGCTCATGTCAACGGTTCAGTCATTTATGAAACTTGGCAAATTTCTAAAAAAAATAAATCACTTAACCCCAATGAAGCCTACTTATTAGGTTTATTAGTTGGTGATGGACACTTAACTTCTAGTTCTCCGAATATTGCTTGCTCTAGTGAAGAAACCGCTATTTGGGTTGCTAATTTGATATCTGAGACATGGAAAGGTGAACCAAAGCATTATTTTCATACCCGTTGCTGGTATGCCTATGCAAAGTTTAAAACGCAACCACAACCAACTCCATTAACTATCTTCATGGATAAAATCTATGGTGGTAGAAACTGGAAAGTTAATTCTAAAGACAAACATTTACCTGTTGATATAGTTAATTATCAAGACAGCGATCGCATTGATGTTTTGCGAGGACTATGGGATAGCGATGGTTCCTATACTCAAAATCCTTATTTCCGTAGTATTTCTAACCAACTTATTAAGCAAGTAGGGCAATTGCTGAGTAGTCTAAAAATCTCCTATTCTCTGCATTCAACCCATGTAATGATTACGGATATTGCCCGTTTTTATCAGCTAATTGGTGAGCCAAGATTACCTCAAAAGCTTACTGGTGAGAAAAAATACAACTTCATTCCTGTACCATCTTTGCGAATGCAGGAAGAGTTAGAAGAGGCGATCGCTACAACGGATCGAGAAAGTCGCAAAACTGCTAAGCGTTCTCTTCAAGCAGGAGTAATGTTTAAACCTGTGAGATCGCAATATGCGTCAAAGATTACAGGTTGGACTGAAGCGTATCAAAAAATTTATACAGAGACGTATCTACAGGATGCTCGTCCAGTATTTGTGGTATCTGTTGAAGATTGGGGAACATCTGAATGTTTTGATATTGAAATGGCAGATCAAAGTTCTCCCTATTTCCTTGCCAATGGAGTTGTCACGCACAACTGTTATCAAGAGCAGATCATGAAGATGGCTCAGGAATTAGCTGGCTATTCCCTTGGTGCGGCGGACTTATTGCGGCGGGCGATGGGAAAAAAGAAACCTGAAGAAATGGAAAAACAGCGTTCCATTTTCCTTGATGGTTGCGCTAAAAATGGCATCAGGTCAGAAATTTCTAACGATCTCTTCGATCAGATGGTAATTTTCGCGGAATATTGTCTCAGTTACGATACGTTAGTGCGAACGGTGGAATATGGCTTAATCGCGATCGGTAAAATCGTTGAGCATCATATAGAATGTCAGGTTTATAGTGTTGATGAGAATGGATTTGTCTATACTCAACCGATCGCCCAGTGGCACGATCGCGGTAATCAAGAAGTCTTTGAATATGAGTTGGAAAATGGCGATCGCATTAAAGCTACCAAGGATCATAAGTTCATGACTACTGACGGTGAGATGTTAGCGATCGATGAGATTTTTGAGCGTGGGTTAGATTTGCTTTGTTACAATAACTATCAAGATTAAACATGGTCAGAGAGGTTGCAAACTGATGACTGTTACTACTACGAGAAAATTCACCTTTGAAGAATATCTGACCTATGATGACGGCACGGACAAGCGTTATGACTTTAATGACGGAGAACTAATTGAAGTGACTCCAGCAACGGTATTTCACAACGATGTCATGATGTTCTTGGCATTTTTCTTGCAGTCCGCAATACAACAATCTAAACTGCCTTACTGTGTGCGCGTTAACAGCACCGAAATTTTCAATGGCAAAAAAACTCGCCGACCTGATGTTTTAGTCATGACTTTGAAACAGAAGCAGGGATTAGGGAATCAGCCTGATATGTTGTATGAGCCATGCCTATTGGTAATTGAGATTGTTAGCCCAACTTGTCGTACTGTGGACACAGTAGAGAAACGGGAAGAATATGCTCAATTTGGTATTCCTGAGTATTGGATTGTAGATTTTCTCTTAGGCACTTTTTCGGTGCTTAGTTTAGTAAATGGAGCTTATGTTGAGAAGATTTATCGAGAGAATGAACAAATTATTTCTAATGTTTTTCCTAATCTGAATTTGTCCATGAATCAGGTCATGGCAAATATTTAAGACTGGCGATCGCATCAAAGCTACTAAGGATCATCAGTTCATGACTACTGATGGTGAGAAGAAGAGCGATCGATGAGATTTTTGAACGTGGGTTAGATTTGGCGATCGCCCACAGCGAGAAATTAAGCTATGATTTATCTGTCATCAAATTATATTAAGGTGTTTAAAATGGATGCAATGACAACTCAAGAAGCAAGCCATAACTTAGATAGATTGATTGATCGTATCATTGACAACGTACAGCCAACAATCCTTTGCAATGATAGAGGTAACAAGGCTATTTTGATCTCTCTAGACGAGTTTTCTGCTTGGCAGGAAACCTTATATTTGCTATCTAATCCCTTTAATGCCAAACATCTACTGGATTCAATTCAATCTGCAAAGGCGGGTCAAACTATCGAAAGAGCGTTAATTGAAGAATGAAACTAACATTCACTGAAGCTGGTTGGAATGATTATCTGTGGTTTCAAGATACCGATAGGAAACTTCTCAAAAGAATTAATCTTTTGATTAAAGATACTCTACGCAATCCCTGCGAAGGCGTGGGAAAACCCGAACCATTGAAAGCTAATCTATCAGGCTATTGGTCAAGGCGGATTAACACAGAGCATCGATTAGTGTATGAAGTGCTAGAGGATAGCATTCTTGTTGTTGCTTGTCGTTTTCACTATCAAGATTAGACTGAGATTTTAGAGCTACTAAGGATCATAAGTTCATAACGATTGATCGTGACATGGTGGCGATCGATGAAATTTTTGAGCGTGGCTTAGATTTGGCGATCGCCAAGTTAGCTTTTATGAATTACAATTCCTAACTCTTGTAATTTTAGAAATGCTTCAGAATAACTACGAGCAGTAATCCCAAATTGGGCGCGAATAGTGGGAAGTCCCATAGATTTCAAATCTGACTCTTTAAATTCAACCACTTGACCATCATCACTAGCATTATTAGAATCACCGTCTAAAAATCCCTCAGCTTCATCAACATTTGGATTGCTAGATAACAAATCCAACCCTAGTTTTTGATCGAACTCGCTAAATTCACTCTCATCAACTTCAACCAATACTTCTTGACCAATTTCAGCCAACAACAAGTCAAATTCTGCAAGTTTTTTGTTATCTGCGATCGCTTTAATCTCATCTGGAGAAAAATAAATTTGTTCGCCATCTTTACTCACTTTTTCTTGAGCAGCAGTATAACGTCTATTGAATTCCGCTAGATTTTCTGCTTGGGAATGCCTAGCATTATAGAGTCCAGTCATTTGATAGTAGTCTGCAAACTCCATCACTCCCTTAACAGCCCGCTTACGACTAGGGAAAGCAATGGTAAACTTTACCTTGTCGGCAACTTTTCTTTTTTTCTGCCGAGAACGCATTTCACCGCGCTTAGTTGTGTAGTATTCATTGTAAGTTTCTGTTCGATATAAAATTTTGTCTTCCCTTAAACCAATATTTACAGATTCAGGGCGATCGGTGACTAAAACTCTGTATGAATTAAATTTAATTTCATCTCCAATTGAATTAGGAGTATCAAATTTGAAACTATGCAAGTTATGAGCAGCATTAGTTAGAGCTTGTTGTTCCTGTACAACCGAACTTTTTGCCTTACGGATGTTTTCGGCAACATTAAATTTAGTTCGCTCTTCTTGAGCTTCAGTCGAATCATCAGTCTTGCGCTGCAACACATAAACCGATGTCCCCAAACCACCAGCCGCTAAGCTGCCACCTAGAAATTTCACTACACTTTGCGATGATAGCATCAGAAAAATACCAAGCCCTATGCCTGAGACAGAGGCAATCAAGAAGTTAGTCTTATTACTTGATGGAATTGTTTTCGCTAATTCTGGATTGTAATCAGGAATTTTCTTTAAAGAGCGTTCAATTATGTCAACATCAATCATGTTTTATTGTAAATAGAGTTAAAAATTTATATTCGTGCAGATTCAGATTTTTGTGTGAATTTACAAGTTACCTTTGCTTGCATAGAAAAAGTTAATTCTTAACTTGGACTGTTTATAAAATGTACATACAGCAAGTCCATCTACAGCCCTCTACAGGCTTTATATCTGTAATCTGGAGTACCATCTTTTTTTCGTGGACAGTCGTTGGAACTACTTCCGCGTGAGGAAAAGTTAGTAGAATTTGAGTAAAACTCAGATGATGAACTGACTGGGAGGGAGGAGTTAGAGTCTGTAGTAGAAGTTACTGGGATTGTGCAGTTAGAGCGAACTGGGTAACGTCTTACTAATCTCTCGCTAGCAGCCTCAGAAAGTACAATATATCCAAAAACCTTGTTGTCAAAACAAAAGTCATAGGCTTTACCCCCCCCCATTTATAATATAGTCGGTTTCCTGATATTCTTTGGATGGATCGATCAATATGGGATCAGACATGACAGCTTCAGCAGCAATAATTGAAGTTAAAATTGTAATGAATGATGTAAAAAGCTTCTCTAGTAATCGTTGATGATTCAACATGACCACCCCACCTGTTTTATAAAATATTTATGCTGAGTATTTTATCATTTTAATGCCAAATTTTATGACAATTTTTACATTTCATTGTCAAGCAACTAAGATAGTCATAATCAGATTTATGAGATATAGACTATGAAAACGATCGCTATTCAAATAGATGAAGATATTGCCCAAGCATTTCAATCTTCACAACCAGCACAACAACAACAGATTCAATCATGGCTCAATCAATGGATGAGACAAGCTTTGAAAATCAGTAAACTGCAAAATACGATGGATAGACTTAGTGATGAAACTGTAGCTAATGGATTAACTCCAGAGATTTTACGGGCAATCATCAATGAGTAAAAGCAGAATAGTCCTTGATTCTAATGTGATTTTAAGTGCTGCTCTCTTTAAGCAATCCAGTCCAAAATTTGCTTGTATTACATCCATTTCAAAATATTGCGATTATTTCTGTATCAGACTACCTGAGTTAGAAAATGGCGATCGCATCAAAGCCATTAAGGATCATCAGTTCATGACTACTGATGGTGAGATGTTAGCGATCGCTCAATATTTGAGCGTGGGTTAGATTTGGCTGTAGCAAAACAAACTTGAAACGCGATCTCTATTTAGATTTTGAAGATCTGAGGCGCTCTTTTGCTGAGTCATAAGCGGGATCGTGTTCGTCAAAGCTAATAATCCGAACTGTTTTTGGGAAAGGAGAATCAACAACTCTATAAATCAATCGATATGCACTATCATCCCAATCAACTTCTAGCGCTCGGTAATTTGCCAAATCCCCTTTTAGGCTTGGGAAATACTGGCTTGTATGTAGTGGATTTGTGGATAGCAGTTGCTTGAGACTCGGATACAGCGCTTGTAACTGCATTGGCAGTTTTGGGATATCCTGTTGAATTACCAGTTGATTCTCCTGAATTGCGTATACAGATTTTGCTTTGCGACTTTTGCTTTTGCCCACTAACTTTAAAAATATTGATTTGTTCTTGCAACATATTCAGATCAATTTCTTCTCCCCTTTCAATAGTTGTGACCCACTGAGAATCATCAGCTTCTAGAGGTAATCGTTGTATTGCTTTACCTTCAGCCGAATGGGGATTAAGTTTCGCTAATGATGAATTTGTGATTGTTTTCATATTCATAACATTGTCGCTTTCTACAATTATTCTATCAAAGCGATCGCCTTAAAGCCACTAAGGATCACAAGTTCATGACTACTGATGGTGAGAAGAAGCGCGATCGCTCTTGATTTTTGAGCGTGGGTTAGATTTGGCTAAAGAGTGGAAAGTTTTCTGGATTGCGAATCGATTCAACAGATATATCAATGTCTAAATCTGACCAGTAAAGATGGTTTGGGGATGGAAGTTCTACATTAAATATTTTAGAAATACTGGCATCTCGAAACCAAGGAAATTCACAAAATGGTAGAAAAAGTTCTTCATTGTTTAAAAGTAACCAAAGACCATGTGGGGATATGTTAGTTACTTCAACTTGGGAAATGTCTGTTCCAAGCAATACGGATTTCTTGTTCATTGTCTTTTACAAGTTTAAGGGCTGCATTGATTTCACGTTGAGAGATGCCTGTATGTTGAGCAAGTTCAACCATTGGCTCTAGCCAAAATTTAGCTTCACCATGTTGAGATTGAACATGGACGTGCATTCTCGATTCTTCTCTGGAGAAAAAATAAAAACGGTAGCCGTCCTTACGAAAAACAGTTGGACTCATTGACTCAATAGTTGATATTTCTCACCATATGATCTCGATTGTAACTTATAGCGCGATCACCTCTCACCACAAACAAGCGATCGCATCAAAGCCACTAAGGATCATCAGTTCATGACTACTGATCGTGACATGGTGGCGATCGCTCTTGATTTTTGAGCGTGGGTTAGAGTTGTTGGTAGTCCTAAACAAGTAAGGATGAGTTGTAGTGATGAATAAAGAACCAGATAGCACCAATGTGGTTTTCTAGTTTTTTAGAAAAAGAGAGGGTTTTACGAACTAATCGGGAAACACGTTGCCGCATCGTACAGTTAAACCGCTCAATATAATTGGTTTTACCAGACTCCTTACCAACAGCTTTGTGACGTTGTGTAGGGAATACAAGAGCGTAAGCCCTCCAAAAATCGGTGTAAGCGACCGCACACTGACGGTATACACTTGGCAAAGAATCCCAAAGTTTTTTGGCTCCTTGTTCGGAGCGATCGCCGATATGAACGCCAACAATTTCGCGGGTTTCGACATCAATAGCTAACCAAATCCACTGCTTGTTGCCTTGATTACCAACAAACGACCACATCTCATCACACTGAATCGTTAGTCTTCCTTTTTTTAGCGGATACATTCGCTTGTTGAGGAATTGCCTCGTATTTACGATTAACATAATCTTGTAACCAAGTTTCAGAAACCTCGCAAACTCTGGCAATACCTGCAAGAGGAATCTTCTCAAGTAAGAGTTTGTCAATCAAGGCTTTGGTTCCTTCAGAGATTATTTTTTGCCGTGGTGCTTCAACAAACTGGCGACCACAGGCTTTACATTTATGATTTTGATTCCCGTTATGAATAAAACCATTTTTGACCACATCTTTTGATCCACATTTGGGACAATTTGGCATTGGTAATTAACTGTCTAAAAGTTCTTTTATAATTTTATCCTTACATCTGGCGGACTACTCGCTTTCCTAGCAAGAGTTTTAAGCAAAACACTCGCGCCCCATACGGAATAAAGTTTTTAGACGATTTTGCTGTTCCATTTTTGATTTTTTGTCCTGTACTTGGAGATCAGAGATTCAAACGTACAATCAACGCACAATTTGTTAGTGACTTAAAAATACTTAGGTTTTATCCTGAATAAAAATATTGCCAATCCAGTTTTTGAATTTTGTGCAATCTGCAAATATAACCATGAACGTATGAAAAACAAAATAAAAATTATTCTTGCGACCTTTTTAAGCACTGCCTCAAGTATCCCCATCTTTACGGTTATGCCGCAAGTAGCCTCAGCCGCACAAAGGCTTGGAGGGCTTAACATTACTCAAGAAGTATGTAGATCACAAACTTTGGTTTTATATGTGAAGCCAGTTGTTTTGAATAGTAAAGATGCGTATTCTTGGCGTTGCCGAGTCTACCCTTTGCCTGCCCTCTCTGGACCGCATTTATACGAAAAAGGGCTTGATTTGACAAGAGTTTGTCAGCAGCAATATGGACGAGGTGCATACGCATCGCCAACGAATACCAGAGATGCTTACTCATGGCAATGCTACAGATAATACTCCCTTCCCATCCAATAAATAGACCCCAATTCTTGACTGGGAAGAGAGTAATTATTTTTGTGGAAATATCCTGAGATTTGAGTGCAAACAAAGAATTAGTGAACAAAACAAGCACGCAATCAAACGTACAAACAACGCACAATTTGCTAGTGACTTAAACAATGCTCAGGTTTTATTCTGGACGAAACTATAACCACTTAAAAGACAACTAATTTTTATGCAAGATCAAGATCTAGACAATCCTAATCCCAAAAAGAACTCTTGGTTAGTTCCGTTTTTGGTCAGTTCTACCGTTATAGGAATATTAGCCGCGATCGCCTTGCCTGGCTTTTTCAACCAAGCAGCTATGGTAAAAAAGCATGAGGCAAAAATGGCTATCACTATAGCGCTTAGAATACAACTAGAAAACTATAAAGATAAAGGGAGATTTATTTCATCTTGGGATGAGATTCCCATGGGATTGCGTCCTACTAGTTATGACTTTAAAGTTTCTATTAAAAGAGATACCATAGTCATCATAACAGCTAGTCCCAAAAGTGACGGTTTGTCCAGTTTTAGTGGTGTCGGTGTTGGTCTTGCAAAATGGATTTGTCAAACCTTAGAGCCTTCCAGAACACCACCTCAGATTGACGAATATCTTGCTTCGGAATGTCCTGCTGGTTCAACAATTCTAAAATTGGATTAGTATTCTAATTATCTCCAGTATAAACACATGAAACGGCGTGATTTTTCTAAATTGATTAGCTTGTTTGCTGGGAGCTTTACAGTCTCCTCTCTATTGAGTCTGTTCAACTCTAACAAAGCTGAAGCTCAACTTTCTGGAATCGTAGTTCTTAAATGCTTAGGGCATCTAGAAGGTAACAGGTATCTAGATGGTAGAACTACTTCTGCAACTGTCGGATTAGCTCCTAATGCTCAGGGTGGCTATACTGGGACGAAATGGGCGGTTGAGTACGTTAGACCAGGAGTCGTATCCCTAAAATGCTTGGGACACCTTGATGGTAACAGGTATCTAGATGGCATAACTACCGAGGGTACTGTCAGACTAGCTCCTACCAATGGAGGTTGGAATACTGGTACAAAATGGCAAGTTGTTAATGTTGGACGAGATGTGATCTCTCTGAAATGTTTGGGACATATTGATGGCAACAGATGGCTAGATGGCAGAACTGGTAATGCAACTGTTGGATTAGCTCCTTCCAATGGCGGTGGCTACACTGGTACGAGATGGCAAGTACAAGTTATTGCCAATTAACGATGTAAATCACAAAGAAACCTCAATATTCTAGATCGACTTATCAACTCTTTTTTATGATTTTCCCATGTTAAGTAACTTAGTTCTACCTCGAAAATTTATTCAAGTAATCGCCATTTTCTTATCAACTATTCTATTTGTGAATGGGTGTGCGTTAGTTGAAACATGGTTTGAGAAAAAGATTGATTTTCCATTTGCAAGACTTGATATCAAGATCGCAAATGTGCCATCAGGTATAACGGACTTGAATTCAGCTAAGTTACTAACCATTGCTGAGAATAAACCACTTAAAAAAGATGGGACAAGTATTCGTATACCAAAAACAAACGAACCTAATGCTTCGATCGTAGCAGCCGAATTTGGTGGTGAAATAAAATTGCTAGATTACTTTGTTACGGGACTAAGAGAAACTCCTGAACTTAGTTATGAATCAACGGCTAGAAGTATTGTCTTTATGCATCCTTTGTTTGCGGGGTTGCCTATGGATAAGCGTACTGTAATTTTTGATAGCATTGACAAAGAAGCAAAATTTCAGGATCTGGTAAAACTCATATCAGAAACAAGCTCATTAATAGATCAAAAAGTAGCAGACTTAAGCACTGAAATTGCGATCTCTATATCTAAATCAAAACTTATTGACGCAAAAGCAAAAGCACCAAACGCTTCAGTTCCATCCTCTTCTGCCCCTACTCAATCTCCAACACAGTCAAATATCTTTGAAAATATGCAATTTCCGCAAGCTGTTTGTGGAGATCCATTACCAAGCGATCCAAAAGTTTATCCCGTCAATTTACACCCTGTCTATATTGATTTTAGCGATGCGAATTTACAGAAAGTTAAGTCTAATTATTGTCAGGATAGTTTAGCTGTCGTCAGAAAAAATGATAAACAATCAATTCAGGTAGCTTCCTTCCTAACTATTGATCGCGCTAATGCATTTAAAGATTTTATGATCAAAAAATTAGGTAGTGGTGAAGTCGGGAAACCCACTGTTATTCCATCCAAGAGATCTTCTTTAGATTCTAATAATAATCATAATTTGGCACAGAAAAATGATCATCCAAATTTTCTAGATTGGTTAGAACCTAGCGCACAAGCTCAACCTATTACTATTGCTCAAGCAGATTCCGAACAAAAATTTGAATATTCGGTAGCCAAGGTTTTTGATAATAAAGGAATTTTAGTTGGAGCAATAGAGACATTTCCCCTTCATAGCTTAGAATTAAAACCTGATTCTGAGGGTGCTAGACTTACGGGTACATCACCAGTTGCACTCCAAGTTCTAGTTTTCCCTAGTGGCAAATATTCAGATAATTTAAAATCGGATGCTTTTAAAAATGGAGGAACTCTAGAATCTGATATTCTTTATGAGAAACTTATACTACCTGACGATTCAATTAATGAGGTTATCAAACTCAAAACTGGAGATTGGAAAGTTGGCAAGTACGACATTGTAATGTCACCAGGGGCGAAATTTGTTAGAAATGGGACATATCCCTATGGTGCATTTGGCTATAATGTCACAAAACAGATTGTTAACATCATAACAATGGTTGATGGTGTTGTATCTATTAAAAATGCTCTTAGTCCAGCAGATATAACCCCAGTGACACAAATAAAGTCGCGTGAGTTGATTTCTAAAATTGCCCTCAAACTTCCTCCTGTTTTACAGTCCTGTCATAGAGCCATAGAGTTTCCTAAACAGGAAGATAAAGACAAGGATGTTTGGACAAAGTTAACAGGTTGCTTGCAAGAACCAGATAATTTAAGAACTATAGGTAATTTATTCGGGATTGGTGAAGATAAACTCGTTACAGGCGTTCTAAAGATTGAAGCAAGTCAAAATGCCAGTTTATACAAGCAAATTGGTGATTTTGCTAATGGGGCATTTGCTTCTTTCGATCTATTCAACGCTATTTCAGATGCTTTCATAATTAATCAACAATTGGTAAGAGAAGTTCAAAAAGGCTCTTGGATTGCCCAGATGGAAGTCAAAGAATTACCACCCGACCCTGCTCTTGTTGCATTCAAAAATGTCACGAACGTAAATGGTTTTAAAACTGTTGATATTGACTGTAAAAAGAAACCTATTGGCAATTTTCTAGATGTAGCATTTGAATCTTGTACTAAAGAACTTTTTGTAAAAGAGTGGCATCTAAGAGGCGTAAGAGAGGAGGATCTTTATCCAAATGGTGTTCACTACAAAAACTATAGTTCTAACTGGTTTGAGTATATTAACGGTCAATCTGAATTGAACCCTTACGTCAGTGGTGAACCTGTTGCAAGTATTGGTTTACTACGACCAAGTGAAGATGGTGATATATATATAACAAGAGAGGAATGGATAGAGTCTACAAGAACTAATGTGAAGAAAAACAAATTTTCTGTAAGATTAAGAAAACTTGATTCTCAACCTTCTAGGAGAAGAATAAATATTATTTGTGGAGACAAACCAACAAATATATGGGGCATTAAATTTGTCCCTAAATGTACTCCTACGGGAGGGACATACATTGATGTTTACTACAAAACTCAGTATATTTATCTTGATATTGACTTGCTAAATGGTCAAACATTGCAACTTAGACCAGATGCGTTTGGCGGACAGCCTGGATTTGATGGAAAAACAGGTTCTATGAATTCAACGGGTTCATCTATGAATTTCGATCTTGTGTTTATTAGTAAAGGAAGGTGAAATTCTAAATAATTTTTCTCTACTATTCCTGAAGTTTAGGGTTGCGAAAAATATGAAACTAGAAATGGGGCGATCGCCTTAAATGTCTTCAGGATCATATCCCAACGCTCTCAGCCTTTCTGCTAATCGTTGGGCTTTCTGCTCGGCACGCACCGCCCGTTCATCGCCAGTCAGCAACAGATTCCCAGACCCATCCCACCAGCGTAACCAATATACGCCATTTGCCAATATCAACCCAAGTTCCACACCCATTGGCGCGATCGCATAATGTCCGCGATCGTTCGGTGACATTTTGACATAGCGACCATCCAGTAAGTGATAAGCCTCAAGCTTGTCTCTAAATCCGTCAAAAATTACATAAAAGGGAATCCGAATTGCCTGCTCGTAAACCCAGAATTTCCCTGCTTTCTCAGTCTCACTAGGCGGCGTTGCGTCTCTTTCTTCGGCTCCATTGCCAGACACAAATTCGATCGCAATCAATGGCGCGACATATTCTTTCCACAACACATAAGAACGGCGATATTCACCATCAATAAGCGGCGATACGTTAGGCACATAAAACCAATCAGGTGCTTCGGCTCCTTTTTCGGGTGGTTCTATTAATCGCCAGTAAATGCCACTATCTTGACCGATGCAGTAACGTCCATCAGGATGTAATTTTTGGAGAACGGGTTCTATGGAACTTGTTAAAACAATACTTTGCGGATGTTCCTGAAAATTTTTCACAAAGGTTCCGTCTTTGTCTGGTAATTGCTGATGATCGGGGAGGATAAGTGAAGTTGGGAGAATGATTTGATTTGGTGGTTCTACGGGCTTAATTGGGGCTTCAGTGGTTTGCATAGTAACTCTCTAGAGATACGTTGGCTTGATTTTAACATAAACTTTTAGGTGAAAAGGCGGGTTTTTCCTAAGTTTTTATTCCTAGTATTTCTCTAAACGCTACTTGCATCGCCAGCCTACCGTTAACGCTGCGCCAAGGTGGAACCATGATCAGCCCTTTAATTGCTAACACAATTCCCCATATCTTGTACCAAATTTCATCACGCCCCCAATAGGCATTAGCGATCACCATCATCATCAGTCCTTTATCTTCTAAAGATTCGGATTGGGCAGCAAATGATTTCGCCATATTGAGATAGAAATCTGATTGATTCTTATTTTTTAAGAAACAATGACAATTGAATAGATTCGCCGCAACTATGGTAAGTCGGTCTTTACTGCCAATTTTCTGCATTATTTCTAATGTTTTTTGAAAGTAGGGAAGAGCTTCTTGATAGCGTTTCAATTTATAGCAATAGATTACACCCAAGCTATTGAGAGTACGACCTTCATTAAATTTATCATCAAATTCACGGACAAGGATTAGAGCTTCTTTGGCATATTGTAGAGCTTGATCGTATTGTCTTAACATCGTGTAGCATTGCCCCAAATCTTCTAAAGCAGAATATTTGCCACGTTTATCATTGCTTCTATCACAAATATCCAGTTGCTGTTGGATAAATATCAATACTTGATTGTATTGACCGCGCTCAAAATATGCCCTTCCAACATTGCCGAGAAAGACGCTTTCCATTTCTACATCTTCAATTTTCCGAGCAATCTCTAATGATTCGTGTAAATGAACCAAGCCCTTTTGGTAATGTTTTTGTTTGTTTTGCGTCACCCCAAAATCATATAAAGCAGACCCTAAGCTATTTAGAGCGTATCCTTCTTGTTGTTGATCGCCTATTTCACGAGCAATATCTAGCTGCTGCTGAAACAAGACGATCGCCTCAGCATAATTCTGTTTAATACTTTGAATCTCTCCTAAACCGCCGATCGTCTGTGCTTCTGCTTGACGGTTTTTGACTTGACGAGCGAGTTGTAATTGTTGTTGATGGTAATCGCAAGACTGATCAAAATCACTGAGATTACAGAAAGCCCGACCTAATCCGTTTAAACATACCAAATCCTGTTCTGGGCTTACTTTCCCCAAAAGGTTTTGATATAGTTCTATCTGTTCTCGATAGTAGCCCCAAATGCGTAACTGTTCATGTAATTCTTTTGAGACTGGACAAAATGATAGAACTTGACTCGCTTTTTGCCATTTTGATATTTCACAAAGATGATGGAATGTATGTAAATAGCGATTAACTTTCTGTAATTTTTTATTGATTTCTTGTGCTTCTTCCTCTATGGTCAGTAAATATTCGATCGCAACACAGGCGTTAAATTCACTCAAAGAACTGCAATTCATATCGATTGCTAACTCAGCGTAAAGTTTCTGTCCTGCGGTTAAATTGATGATCATAACAAATTCAATTCTGCAAACAAATCTTTGCGATGTTCCAGCGCCACACTCCGAATCAAGTTGTGCATTTCGAGAACGCGGCGATCACTGTCATTTATAGATGCTATTTCTACTAAATAGCGATCAAACAAATCCTGTAATACTTGCTGTTGTTGTTCCTTGCTATAAATCTGATTTCGTAAACGCTGGATAAATCGCTCCAATTGCAATAACCAACCGCTTTCCTGTACGGGACTACGATAGATTGCTGCCACACAAATCAAGAGATAAGCATCAGGATTTTGGGCTTTTAAACGTTGGAAAGCTTTATCCAATCGGCTCTGATACACTTTAAAAAACACTCCCCGCGTCAATTTATGCAACTTCCAATCATCATCACTTTGCACTTTAATCTGGGCTTCCGCTTCCGCCAAATCTTTCTCCACCAACTCGATTTCTTCTCCCGCATTTCCCCAAAAAGCGCGTACATTACCAGCAAAGGACTCCACAATTTCGCCACCCAAAACACTTAGCATCAGGGGATGACCACGATAAATTTTGCCAATTCTCATTAAAAGATTTCGATCTTCTGAATCAAGGCAAACATTTAAACCCATTTTCTCAAATAGAGCTATCTGTTCTTCTTCTTGCAATCCAGATAAAATCTCTTTGTGATAGTTGTTCGGATAGCGCGAAGCCAAACCTTCAATTTTCGTCGGCAAGTCTTGCGAAGTTACAAACATTAAACTTTGGGAAGATTCAATCATTAAAAAATGTTCAAAGAATTTTACCCAATATTCATCTTTAAAATCTCCCCAACCATCGGCACTTTTAGTTAATAAAGTTTCGAGCGAGTCTATCAAAATTAAAACACGTTCCTGTCGTAGGTGATTGCTCAACCGCTTTAATATTGTCATTGGTTGCTTGTCGGCAATCGCTAAAGTTTCACCTAATTCCTCTAACCAGCGATCGGCAATGCTTGCAAAATCTCGCGGACTATCATCGACATCAAAATTAACGCGCAAAATCTTGGTAAATCGCGTTTGCAAGTCATCCGCAACTTTTTGTGCTAAAGCAGTTTTACCGATCCCCGTGATCCCCAGCAACAATAATAGACGACAGTTATCACCAATTTTCTTTTTTAAATCACTAATTAGTTTTTTGCGTCCCACCCAACGATGATCGTAAACATTCCAATCGTCAATTTTGTCTGGCACATCTTCAAAAATCTGCTCCCAGTCATCTCTCCAATTGGGGATTTTTAACACAATGCAACAGTCCACAGCAGTTCCTCGCTCTACCCCTTCCCCATTATGAAAATTTGTAAAAGTTTGACGATGAATTTTTTGTTCCTTGTTGGCCTCACAGAATTTGAGAATTGAGTCATATTCTTTTAAAGCTTCATTGACTAACCCATCCCCAAATTTCGTTAACCTAAACAACTTTTGCCGATTCCGAGCCATCTCACCTTCACTGCCTTTAACTTACGCATATGATAGTTGATTAACGGCGATCGCGCAAACA
This sequence comes from Pseudanabaena sp. UBA1465, assembly GCA_002325645.1. Lineage (GTDB taxonomy): Bacteria > Cyanobacteriota > Cyanobacteriia > Pseudanabaenales > Pseudanabaenaceae > Pseudanabaena. The sequence goes on along the minus strand of DCSN01000129.1, from coordinate 23,181 downwards.
ACGTACAAACAGCGCACAATTTTCTAATTATGAATAAGTACATCGGCATAATTAAAAACCAGATCTAAAACCTGCGGCGCACGCGCCGCAGGTTTTAGGGTTTTAGATTTAATTAAGCCTACATACTTATACTCCTTTCCCAGTGAAAGATTAGCGTTGCGGCGCTTCGCGCCGCAACGCTAATTCTTGGTTTTTAATGTCTATTTTGATACTGGGAAGGGAGTAAGCATAAAAAATATAGCAAAATAAATATTGCTAGCCATTATTCAGCAACCAGACGCGAAACAGAGAGAGTGTCGCACATTTTCTTGATCTGGCTGCAAACGCGGTCAAATTGATTACGATCGCTAATATCAATACTTAAATCAATAATGGCAGCTTTTCCTTTTTTAGTCTGGACATTTGCCTTACGCACATTAATTTTATTGTCCGATAGACGGGTCAAGATATCGCGTAATACGCCGACGCGATCGATGGTTTCCACCCGAATATCGATGGGATAGGTGACAACATGATCATGCTCTTTCTGCTGATTCCAAGCCACATGGAGTAGTCGATCGCTAGGAATATTCGCTAAATTATTGCAATCATTGCGATGGATCGTAATGCCACGATTGCTACCAAGAGCGACAACACCCGTAATCGGTTCCCCTGGAAGTGGCGCACAGCAACCCGCGATCGAGTAGACCATTCCTTCTAGTCCCAAGATAGGAGATTTAGAATTATGGTTATGGGCGTGATTATGATCATGGCGTGCTTCATACTTCTGAGGATTAAAATATTTTTCACTATGCTGATGCTCACGCAGTTTATTAACTACCGCATTTACAGAGGTTTCACCATAGCCAATTCCCGCAATCAAATCCTCCACGTTATGATAATTACATCGCTCGGCAAGCTTGAGCATCTGATCAGATTTGAAGAGAGCTTCTAAACCACTCTTACCCAATTCTCGCTCTAAAGCACTACGACCGAGAGTCAGATTTTCCTCACGGCGCGATCGCTTAAACCATTGACGAATCCTTGATTTGGCGGAACTAGTAGCGACAAAATTAATCCAGTCAGTACTAGGATGAGCATTGTTTTGAGTGAGAATCGTGACAATATCGCCATGCTTAAGCGGACGCTGCAATGGAACCATCACACCATTTACCAAAGCCCCTGAGCAATGATTACCTACTTCCGTATGCACACGATAGGCAAAATCTACAGGCGTTGCTCCCCTCGGTAAACAGTACACATCTCCCTTTGGACTAAATACATAAACCTCACTATCAAATAGATCCTCCTTGACACTATCCAAATATTCTTGAGGATCTTTCATTTCGCGCTGCCATTCCACCAACTGGCGCAGCCAAGTAAATTTCTGATCATCCCCCTTCAGTGGCTTACTGACAGAATTACTTTCCTTATATTTCCAATGGGCGGCAATTCCATAATCGGCGATATGATGCATTTCCCATGTGCGAATTTGCACTTCTACGGGTTGTCCCTTTGGTCCAATTACCGCCGTATGGAGCGACTGATAGCGGTTAGGTTTGGGTAAGCCAATATAATCTTTGAAGCGCCCAGGGATCGGACAGAAATGATCATGGACAACTGCCAGAACTCGATAACATTCTTCTTTGCTATTCACAATTACGCGCACAGCTTGAATGTCGTAAATCTCGTTATACTGCTTTTTCTGGCGTTCCATCTTGCGATAAATGCCATAGAGATGCTTCGGTCTACCGCTAATCTCAAAATTTTCTAAACCCATTGATGCAAGGCGATCGCCTAATATCCGCGTCACTTCTGTTAATTGCTCATGACGGCTTTCATGGGTTTCCACAACCAATGATTCCATCATTTGATACTGCTCTGGCTCAATGTATTTGAAAGCAATATCTTCGAGTTCCCACTTAATCTGTCCTAAGCCTAAACGATTGGCTAAGGGAGCAAAAATTTCTCTAGTTTCTCTAGAAATTAAAACCTGTTTCTCAGAACGCAAATGTTCCAGAGTTCGCATATTGTGGAGGCGATCGGCAAGCTTAACGATAATTACGCGAATATCCTGCGCCATCGCCAAAAACATACGGCGAAAATTTTCCGCTTGGCTTTCAGTTTTACTCTCAAAACTCAGTTTCGATAACTTCGTGACCCCCTCAACCAATTGTCTAACTTCCTTGCCAAACTTTTCTTCAATCTGCTCACAGGATACTTCGGTATCTTCAACCACGTCATGTAAAAAGCCTGCGGCAATCATGGCATTACTGCCACCTAAATCCTTCAAAATTGAGGCAACGGCGATCGGATGCAGTATATAGGGTTCTCCCGAAGCCCGACATTGACCGCTATGCAACCGATAGGCAAAATCTAAAGCACGACAAATAACATCTTCATTTTCTAGATCTTCTCCCCTCTGCGACTTTTCCCAACAACTTCTTAACCAGTCAGGAATCCAAGCACCCACTACCACATCGCATTGTCGCGCCTGTTCATAATCTAGCGACTGACCTAGACGTTCTACTGGAGGTTCAACTAATAATGTCATCGGAGTCATAGTTTCAAGTTCCCCTTAGCAGAGATGGTTGTATAAGATTTCCATAACCTTATTTTAAACTTTATGTCAACTATGCTGTTTTGTCTTTAGATTTGCTTTAAAAACGTAAAACTATTAAAAAATCATAAGTACACTTAAAACCGAAGATTATCGTGTTGCTCGCTACGCAAGGTTTGGGTTACAGCCTATTGAGGCTTTGAGTAGTACAGAAAGATTTTTACAGCAATTTGTTTTCAAACCCGCCACAAATTAAAATATAAAACCCGTTGCGGGGCTTCGCCCTGCGACCCTTCTTGTGGCGGGTTTGATCGAGTTTTGCTGTAAAAGCGGCGCGATGCGCCGCTTTTAAAAATCTTTCTGGGTTTTAAGTAGGCTCAAAGCGCTGTATAACTGTCATGCCTATTTGATTATCGGTTTACTCAATCGATCAATCTTTTTGCATAGCGTTAAACGATGGATGTCACTTTCCCATAGCACCGTATCAAAAATTTTTCGTAATATATAAAACCCCCTACCGCATTCTAAGTCATGACATGGAGTTGGCTCGTCTTGCCCCACTGCGGAGGATTGCAGCTCGATACCTTGATCGGTAATAATCCACCAGTACATTTGCGAAACGATCGAAAATTGCACTGTGATTTGTTTGCATGGATCAAGCGAGTTTCCGTGTTTTACCGCGTTTACTAAAGCCTCTTGTAAACCCAACCGTAATTCTGGCTGCCATTCTGACGGTACTGCGTCTAGCAACAGGTCAAGGACTGGGGCAAGATAGAGGGTTGAAGTAAAACTGAGATTCCTCCACTTATGTCCTACTGGACGGACAGGTGTCACAATCACGCCCTTTTAGCTCCTCTGAAAATAACTGCTATAGCCTGATTTAGGTCTTGCTTGAAAAAATTTCTAAGAATTTATCCAAGAATTTAATTTTTAAGCAAGCTCTGTAGAATCAACTGAATTTACGATCGCGATGACTTGCGACTGCCATAAAATAGAGTCTCCTCTTATTCTAGCGAAAAAACCTTCCTTAAAGGAAGACAAAAATTTTTTTCGATAAAATCTTCTATATTCTGGTAATGAAGTGCGCCGCACTTTATTACCCAACTGTAATTTAGGTGAAATAAGCTTACATGCAACTTAGCCCGCGCTTTAAATGGTTTTCTCAACCGATCGATCGCGCTGCGATTGGGTTAGTAATATTGCTAAGTGTAGCGATCGCTGTATTGCTATGGATTGGCGATCGCACTGCCCCACAGGTGCGGGATTTTAGTTGGCAAGGGCAAAGAATTGATGCGACGAATGTATCTTTTACGTTGGTCTTTAATCGCCCGATGAATCGTGAAAGCGTGGAGCAGAATCTCAAATTTGAGCCACCCCTCGCAGGTAAAATCAGTTGGTCATCACGGCGGATGTCCTATACGCCTTTGTCACCTGCAATCTATGGCAAGTCCTATACCCTGAAGCTGGAAAATGCCTATGATCGCTTTGCTAACGAGTCGGGGGAAAAAATTGCGATCGAGCCTTTTACAGGTATCTTTAAAACCCCAAATCCCTATTTTGCTTATATTGGCTCAGAGGGTGAAGAAAAAGGGCGGCTTGTGCTTTACAATGTGTTACAAAAGGGAAAGCGAGTTTTAACACCTCCTAATCTGACGGTTCTAGATTTTCGGATTTATCCCGATCGCCAAAAAATTCTATTTGGGGCGATCGAAGCGGCGGGGCAGAGCTTACTTGACCAGAAACTCTATGTGGTAACGACGGGAATCGATCGCGAAGATCTTTTAACGACAAATTCACCTGAAATTAAACCTATTCTCGGTAGCGATGACTATCAAAACTTTAAATTCGATCTCTCACCCGACGGCAAAAATATCTTGGTACAGCGTCTCAGCCGTCAGCAAGTTGGACGTTATGGACTCTGGCTCATCAAAGATAACCAACCCGCCAGAGCATTGGAAAATCAACCAGGGGGTGATTTTATGTTTACGCCCGACAGTGCATCGGTGGCGATCGCCCAAGGCGAAGGAGTTGCGATTTTGCCTCTTGAGTCGCAAGCCCCACCGTTGGACTTTCTCCCAAGGTTCGGCACTGTTTTAAATTTTGGGAGAAGCGGGACTCAGGCTGCGACGATTAAATTTAATAAGGACTATACGCGATCGCTTTATTTAGTGACTAATCAGGGCGTACAAAAGGAACTTACGAAAATTACTGGTTCGATTCTGGGCGCTCAGTTTGATCCTCAAGAAAAGAATCTCTATTGCTTACTCACCGATGTAGACCAAGATCCTGCCAAAAATATATTTCGAGAGAAGCCCTATCTTGCGGCGATCAATCTAGAATCTAGGAAACTAAAGCGCATTCTTGAATTGCCGACCCAAAGAGAAATTCAGTTTAGTATTGCTCCCGACGGACAGGCGATCGTTCTCAATTCCGCAATTCCGAGTAGTGGTGATTCTCCTACTGCTCAAGCACCTGTTGAAGATTCCGCTAAAGCTTCTAGAGGTTCGCAAACGCCTCAAACCCCAACCCAATTAATTGTGCTACCGATTAGCACCTCAGATAGCAATACTTTACCGCAGCCTGAAGTGTTGCCCATGTATGGCAAATCATCTCGATGGTTTCCATAGAGATGATGCCTCGCGCCTTGCGCGAGGCATCATCTCAAACAGCACCTACTTAGTAAAAGCTAAAATACAACTAATTCTACGGAGGTTAATATGCCAAAGACATCAGTAATCAAACGCCTCTTCACTGTTAAAGAATATGAGCAAATGGGTGAGGCTGGGTTATTTGATCATGAGCGTGTAGAACTAATTAGAGGAGAAATTATTAAAATGGCATCAATTAGCAGAAGACACGCCGCTTGTGTAAATCGTTGTAATCGTGTGTTTGCCTATAAACTTGGGAGTAAAGCGTTAATTTGCATTCAAAACCCTCTGGCTTTAGACAATACATCTGAACCTGAACCTGATGTCATGTTACTGAGATATAAAGATGATTTCTATGAGTCGGGACATCCACAACCGACAGATGTGCTGCTTTTGATTGAGGTTGCCGATAGTACGATTGATAGCGATCGCGATTCAAAAATTCCCCTCTATGCTGAAGATGGCATTATTGAAGTTTGGTTAGTTGATATTAATAATGCTTGTATAGAAGTTTATCGTTCCCCTAGTACTGAGGGTTATCAAGAAATTCAGAAATTCTATCGCAGTCAAAACTTATCGATTCTTGCTTTCCCTGATGTAAATGTTACTGTCGATGAAATCTTGGGATAAAGAGTCTGAGCAAACAACAGTTGTTGTTACTGGCATTGGGATGATTACGGCGATCGCGAATGATCGTGAAAGTACTTGGCAGCAACTTTTACAAGGTAAATCAGGGATTAAGTTTGACCCAAAATTGCGACTTCCGATCGCTCGTATTGAAGATTTAGATCAGTTCTCTGAAGTTTCTCGATCGCAAACAAGATCTGAATATTTATTGCAAAATGTGGTTTTAGAAGCGATCGCTGATGCAAAATTAGAACTTCCATTACCCGATTGTGGTTTAGTAATTGGTTCTAGTCGCAGCAATCAAAGAGAATTAGAATTACTTTTAGATCATCCCGATCAAAGGCTCAATCAAAACCTATTTCCCAATTACTGGTGGCATTGTCAAGCGGCTCATTTATCCGCGCAAATCGCTCATTTATTGCAGACGCAAGCCCCCGTCTTAGCACCCATGGCAGCCTGTGCGACTGCCAACTGGTCGATCGCGCAAGCTTGTGAATTAATTCGCTCTGGGCAATGCGATCTGGCGATCGCAGGGGCGACCGATGCCGCGATTACGCCATTAACGATCGCAGGCTTTCAAAAAATTGGGGTGTTAGCCCCATCAGGTGTATATCCCATGAGTCAGGAGCGCGAGGGTTTTGCCCTTGGGGAAGGGGCGGCGGCTTTAGTTTTAGAATCCTTAGAATCGGCAAAAAATAGGGGTAGCCGAATTTATGGCGAAGTTTTAGGCTGGGGGATTACCAATGATGCCTATCATGCCACTAGTCCCAATCCTGATAATGCCATGGCGGCGATCGCCATTCAAGATTGTCTAGGGCGATCGCAAATTAATGCCAACCAAGTTGGTTATATCAATGTGCATGGAACCGCGACACCGATCAATGATGCGCGTGAAGCGGAGTTAATTCAACGATTTTTTGCTGATAGTGCGGTGAGTGCCACGAAGGGCGCGACGGGGCATACCTTGGGGGCAACGGGAATGATCGAGGCGGCAGTTTGTTTATTGGCTTTGCGCGATCGCCTGTTGCCTCCTTGCGTAGGGCTGCAAACTCCTGCCTTTAACATTAATCTGATTCAAAAAGCAACGCGATCGCCCGATCTTCAATACGCGCTTAACTTTAGTTTTGGCTTCGGCGGACAAAATGCGATCGTGGCTTTTGGTCAATACCAATAATAGCGGCGCATCGCGCCGCTATTATCTATAATTTTTGGTCAGAATTCATGTAGGATTTTATACTTCATCTATTTTCTGCCTGAGTCATTTGTGCCGAAACCATTACAGCTAATGTGGGCATTGTCTGGACTGTTGCTGACAATCGCCAGTACTTTTATTCAGCCTTCAATGCTTTTGCCATCCCTTGCAGGTCAGGGAAATAATGTCGCGATCGAATCGATCAGCGTCACCATGCAGATTGGCGCAGTTCTCTTGACAGGATGTTTGGGCGGACGTAATGCAGCACTTTTATCTCAAATTGCTTACATCACCCTTGGCTTAAGTGGATTTAGTGTTTTCTATCAAGGCGGTGGGCTAATGTATCTTAAATCCCCTGCCTTTGGATATTTATTAGGATTTTTACCTGGTGGATGGCTTTGTGGATTTCTCGCTTTTTTGAGACCGCCCAGCATAGAACGCATGGCAATTAGTTGTATTGGCGGATTGTTAGCAATTCATCTAGTGGGCATTGTTTATTTAGTTGCCATCCAATTGCCTAACTTTAGTGCGATCCAGTCGTCATTTTGGCAATATTCTGTTCAAGTTTTATCGGGTCAATTTCTAGTTGTTTGTGCCACGATTGTCATTGCGACGGTTTCTCGCAAGCTATTATTTTACTGATAAGTCGTTCAGCATAATTAAAACCCAGAAGAGCGTACCGCCCGCGTAGCGGGCGGTACGCTCTTCTGGGTTTTATGGATTAACTTCTTGTTCTGTCCAGTTTCCCTGTTCATCACGGAGATATAACCAGCGATTTTGAGGATTGCCGCGTAACTCTAGGCGATCAACCTCTGTCGGTTCCAGTAAAAGTAAACAAAAAGTCGAAAGCGGTTGTGCAGCATTAGGCGGATCAGTTTTTGAGAAATGTATTCTTGCTTCCCTCGGATGCGGCCAAGAAAATTGGATTCTTGCAGGATCGGAAAGGGCTTGCCATGTCTCAATGCGAGCAGTTTGTAATTCTAAATCTGGACATTGATGATCGATCAATTGCAATTTACCTGAGATGCGAAATTGCGATCGCGTTTTTGTGAAATACCAGCAAGCTTCTGCCCAAGGATTCTCGGCAATTTGTTCAGGTTTCTGACTGCGGCGATCGACCACAATTTTGAGGCAATCTTGGAGAGGAGTTTGGAAGCGATCGCCATTTTCAAGAAAGCCACGAAATACTACTGTGCGATTACGAGGGCGTTGATCTATGCCCACCGTTGCCAGTTGCAAGAACTTGACTTCAGGTTGATCTTGGTGTTGATGTAAACTTCGAGCTAAATGAGATCGCCACATAAAAACAAAACTGCCTAGACTATATTATTCAAAGGACTCACAGTAAAATAAAGAATGAATTTTTTGTGG
>DCSN01000129.1:1285-14732 GCA_002325645.1 Pseudanabaena sp. UBA1465 | reverse complement strand
CCACAAAAAATTCATTCTTTATTAAATCACAGAACCCTCAAGGGTACTTTTTACCCCTTACATCATATAACTGATGTTACGTGGAAGTTTCTAAGACCCTCACCCCTAGCCCCTCTCCCAAAGGGCGAGGGGAACGAGAATTTCTGGGTTTTGCTCCCCCTCTCCTCTCTGGGAGAGGGTGCTGGGGGTGAGGGCAATCTTCATTCCACGTAACATCATATAAGTTTAGACATAATTTATGACCAATTTGTGGATTGAGGGTGGTAGTCGTAGTGGCAAGACTGAACGGATGATTCGGCAGTTTTGTCATTGGGCAGAAACTGACTTTGCTCAACAGGCTAACCCTCAAGCTGTTTCGCAAAAAGTCTTAGCTTTAGCCGTCGATGCACAACAACGCCGCAATTTGGGCGATCGCTTGATGCTCGCAACTCACGGCAAATATCCTGTTACCACCGCTACACCTCTCAGCTTTTTTCGGGATGAAGTTCGCCTATTTTGGACATTATTAGTTAAAAAGTTAAATTTCAAAGCCCAATTCCCCTTACTATTGCGGGTGGAAAATGAACAGGAATTAGCCGATCAAGTTTGGAAAGATCGCCTTGATACAGGAACTTTGCGCATGGAAGGCTTGGGGCGCGATCGCCTCGTGCGGAGGTTGCTCGATTTATTCCTCCTCTCGGCTTATGGTGGGCATGACCTTCGAGAAATACCTGCGATTTTGCATATCGGTATTGAAACGAATTCCCTAGCAAGCGATGCAGATAATAATTCAGGTAAGAGTTCAGAAGCTAGTGAAATATTAGAACAGTGGCAAGAAATCGGTGAAGCGCTGCAAGAATGGCGAGACTATTGCTGGGAGAGAGGTTTGCTCACCTATGGCATTATCACTGACCTATTCGCCCATCATTTACTTCCCAATCCTCAATATCAGTATAAACTTAAGCAAAGATTTAATTATGTAATCATTGATCGCGCCGATGAGATGCCAGCGATCGCCTGTGATTTGTGTAAATTTTTACTTAAAAATAATGCTCAAGGAATCTTTACTTTTAATCCTGATGGCTCAGCAAGATTAGGACTAGGAGCCGATCCTGAATATTGGCAAGAACTCAAAAAATCTGAATGTGAAGTTATTCAATTACCCCATGCTCAACATACTTTAGGCGCAGAAATTGCTGATTCAGTTCTCTCTATTGTCAATGAACCGATTTTGCAATTTATCGAACCCTATGTAAATGTTCATTCCATCGAATCAGTTTCTCGTGCCAAACTATTCCGCAATGTTGCAGAAACTATTGCCGAAGCGATCGCCTCTGGTGCTGCCAAAGCTAGTGACATTGCGATTATTGCCCCTGGATTAGATAACATTGCCAACTACGCGATCGCCGAAATTCTGCGTAAAAAAGAAATTAATGTGCTGCCCCTCAATGATCAGCGTCCATTATCTCATTCAGCACAAGTGCGATCGCTCCTGACCTTGATTACCTTAGTCTATCCCAATCTTGGTAAACTCGTCAGTCGTGATCATATTGCTGAAATGTTAGTAGTTTTAACCGAAGCGATCGATCCTGTCCGCGCAGGAATGCTTTCCGACTATTGTTTTGTACCCCATCCCGACAATCCGCATCTACTAGCTTCTGAAACCTATAACCAATGGAATCGACTCGGCTATGCAGCAACCCAAGCCTATGAAAAATTGCGTCAATGGATAGCACAGCAAACCGCTAAAGATGCACCACTGTTATTTATCGATCGCGCCATTCAAATCTTTCTCAAACCTCGCAAACTCACTTATGAGCAGACTTCCACTCTCCAATCCTTGATTGAAACCGCCCAATACTATTGGCAGCTAGGATATCGACTCGATCAAGAAGAGTCAATTATTCTCGAAAACTTTATCCAACTGATCCGTAAAGGTACGGTCGCGGCTAATCCCTATGCGCCTAATCTACCTGAAGATAGCGTTGTTCTTGCCACAATCTTTCAATATCGCATGGCGCGACTATCCCATCGTTGGCAGTTCTGGCTAGACGCTAGCTCGGAATTGTGGTTACAGGGTGGATCGGCTTCTCTCTTTGCAGCACCGTTATTTCTCAAGGGTAGGAATGGAGAAAAGTGGACAGTCGAGCATCAACGTGAGGCTGATATGCAAAGATTACAAAAATTACTGCGAGATTTACTCGATCGCACCGATGAGCGAGTAAGTCTCTGTCACAGCGAACTTAGTACTAATGGACAAATTCAAAATGGAGTATTACTTCCCCTAATTGAAATCAGCGCAAATTTTGCTTAAAATAAAGTCTATATAGCATTTCCCAGTCTAGCGAAGTAGGGGTTTGTTTCCCCGCCAAAGGCGGGGAAACAAACCCCTGTACCTCACTTGATTGAAAAGCGCTAATAAGTCTAACTATCTCTTGGTAAATCTATGCAGACATTTGGACAGCAATCAGATCCGATTACCTTAGTCATTTCCGAAGTTGTTGAACTAAATCGCATAGATGAATATGAAGATTGGACAAAGGGAATTAATCAATCCGCCCAACAATTTGAGGGATTTATAGGGGTTGATGTCATTCGTCCACGCGACCATCACTACCCTGAATATGTCGTAATTGTCAAATTCGATAATTACGAACATTGCAAGAATTGGCTGACATCCAGTATTTATCGAAAATGGATGCGAAAATCCCATCAATTAATCTCTAGGCGATCGCAACAACAACTTCCTAATGGATTAGAACTATGGTTTACCTTACCGCAAAGTCATTTACCGAGAGTAGCTCAGCCTAAATACTATAAACAGGTCATTATTGGCGTAATTACTGTATATCCTTTGATCATCCTAGCTAAGTTGGTTTTAAATCCATTTTTACAAGGACTACCCGAACTATTAGGTCTGTTGATTTCAGTTATTTTTGTTTCTATTCTACTCACCTATCCAGTCATGCCCTACATCACTAAAATACTTAGTTTCTGGCTCTACCCAACATCTAAACGTGAATAAGGTCAATTCACAATAGTGTCGGCACACTGTTGTGAATTAACAAACAAATCCAGTAAGGAGCGCCCGACGCAAATTGTTAAAGCGCTCTAAAAAATTAGTTGTCAAGCATTGTAAAATTTGGTTATGAGTGCATTAATCCAAAATAAAACCATTGAACCCGCCCTTGCTGCTGTAAAACAGCGACTCGAAGCAGGGGGCGCTTTACTGCCAGACTCTCCAGACAATGTGTTGGAGGTAGTTGGTATTCTCCAAAGCTACGGAGTGATTCTTGGCGAATATTATCGAAATCTTACCTATGTTTCCGAAAATCAATTCTTAATAATTTTTCCATTTTTTAAATTTTTTAACGGCAATTTTTCGTTAAGTAAACTTGGTCGCCATTGGTGGCACGATCGCATTAACTTTGAATTTGCTGAATATTGCATGAAAGCAATGTTTTGGCATGGCGGTGGCGGTTTAGATGCTTATTTGGATTCAGAGGATTTTCAAAATCGCGCCAAGGTAGCGATCGCGGCTAAAGTGAAACGCAATCCATTAATGGCGGCGATGCATCGGCTTTTCCCCGATTTTTTACTAGAACAAGTGCGATTAATGACCTATTACAGTGCGTTAGGCTATTTCTGGTCATTTATGTCGCCAATGTTTTTGGAACTAAGCGATCGCTACGATCGCGGCGAAATTAAAAGCATTCCCGATGTCGTTAAGCATGTTCAAGATGGCTTAGTGGCCGCCGCTAGCGTACCTTACATTTACAAAGTGACGCTCAATGGTAAACATTATGAGATTGTGCCAGCCTCGGCAAACTTAACATTTTTAATGGATACGGCTGTCCCCTATGTAGAAGCCGTGTTTTTCCGATCCTTTCCGTTTCGTGGCACAACTTCCTACAACGCCCAAGAACATCAGATCCCCACAAATATTTCACAATTTAATTATGGTGTGTTGTATGCCGATCACCTTCCTGTGGGTGGTGCTGGTATCCCTCCCACTTTGTTGATGCAAGATATGCGGCATTTTTTACCCAAATATTTATTGGATTTTTACAAAAAAGGCGATCGCGGCGAGGAAGATTTGCTCGTCAAAATTTGTCTCTCCTTTCAAAAGTCGATGTTTTGTGTGACCACTGCTGCCCTGCGCGGACTGGCTCCCCATCCTTTAGAAACCGACGATCTCCAAGAACAACAAGCTAATGAAAAGTTTCTTGCGCCTTGGTTAGACCGTCTATCGCGATCGCGTTTATACACATTGCAATAGATACAGCGCTTCGCGCTTTCTTAAATAAATTCCCCCAACCTCTCGATACAGCAAAGTGACTCTTTAATCAGTTTCAAAAGCAACAAAAAGCTAAAAATATTGAGTTAAATAACCCCTTAAAAGCAAACATGATCCCTAAGAGAGATCTTTACAATTTAGGTAAAAAGGGGTGAAAGCCGTACACACAGAATGCTGCTAATGCTGTGCTAGTATTTACTCTAACCAGAACGCAGCAAAGTATGGGGAAACGCCATGTTTGAACGCTTTACAGAAAAAGCAATTAAAGTCATCATGCTGGCTCAAGAGGAAGCTCGCCGCCTCGGTCATAACTTTGTCGGCACAGAGCAAATCTTATTGGGTCTGATCGGAGAAGGAACTGGCGTTGCCGCCAAAGTACTTAAGTCCATGGGTGTAAACCTCAAAGACGCTCGCATTGAGGTTGAAAAGATCATCGGACGCGGCTCTGGTTTTGTCGCAGTCGAAATTCCTTTCACCCCTCGTGCGAAAAGAGTCCTAGAGTTGTCCTTAGAAGAAGCTCGTCAATTAGGGCATAACTACATCGGCACTGAGCATTTATTGCTAGGACTAATTCGCGAAGGCGAAGGTGTCGCCGCTAGAGTTTTAGAAAATCTTGGTGTTGACCTATCCAAAGTTCGCACCCAAGTAATTAGGATGCTCGGTGAGACTGCCGAAGTATCCGCAGGTGGCGGTAGCGGTGGACGCACCAAAACGCCTACCCTCGATGAGTTCGGTTCCAACTTGACCCAACTTGCCCAAGACGGCAAGCTTGATCCTGTTGTGGGTCGTGAAAAAGAAATTGAACGAGTAATTCAAATTCTCGGTCGCCGCACCAAAAATAACCCAGTATTAATTGGTGAACCTGGTGTCGGTAAAACCGCGATCGCTGAAGGTTTAGCCCAGCGCATTTCTAACAGTGATATCCCTGACATTTTGCAAGAAAAGCGGGTTGTGACTTTAGATATTGGCTTGCTAGTTGCGGGTACAAAATATCGTGGTGAATTTGAGGAACGCCTCAAAAAGATCATGGAGGAAGTCCGCACGGCAGGCAATGTGATCTTGGTAATCGATGAAGTCCATACCTTGATCGGTGCGGGTGCTGCGGAAGGCGCGATCGATGCTGCCAATATTCTCAAGCCAGCCCTTGCCCGTGGTGAACTGCAATGCATCGGCGCAACTACCCTCGATGAATATCGTAAGCATATCGAACGTGATGCTGCCCTAGAGCGCCGCTTCCAGCCCGTCATGGTGGGCGAACCTAGTGTCGAAGAAACTATCGAAATCTTGATCGGTTTACGGCAGCGCTACGAAGAACATCACAAACTCAAGATTGACGATGAAGCTCTAGTTGCCGCCGCTAGGCTGTCCGATCGCTATATCAGCGATCGCTTCTTGCCTGATAAGGCGATCGATTTGATGGATGAAGCAGGCTCTCGCGTGCGTTTGATTAATTCACAGCGAACACCCGCAGCCAAAGAACTTGACAACGAATTGCGTCAAACCCGTAAAGATAAGGATGAGGCAGTTCGCAAACAAGACTTTGATAAAGCTTCGGAGTTACGCAATCGCGAAATTGATCTCAATCAACAGATTCGCGCACTTAGCCAAACTAGCAAAGGAGATGTCCCAACCGAAGATGCTCCTGAAATTCGTGTCACCGAAGAGGACATTGCTTATATCGTCAGTTCTTGGACTGGCGTACCTGTCCTCAAGATTACCGAATCAGAGTCAGCAAAGCTGATGCAGATGGAAGAAACCCTGCATGGTCGCGTCATTGGTCAAGACGAAGCCGTCAAGGCAATTTCCCGCGCAATCCGTCGCGCCCGTGTCGGTCTCAAGAGTCCCGATCGCCCGATCGCTAGCTTTATCTTCTCTGGTCCCACTGGTGTTGGTAAGACCGAGCTAACCAAAGCACTCGCCGCTTACTTCTTCGGCTCCGAAGATGCAATGATTCGCCTCGATATGTCCGAATACATGGAGCGTCACACCGTATCCAAGTTGATCGGTTCACCCCCTGGCTATGTCGGTTACAACGAAGGTGGTCAGCTTACCGAAGCAGTCCGCCGCCGTCCCTATACCGTCGTGCTATTTGACGAAATCGAGAAAGCGCACCCTGATGTGTTTAACTTGCTGCTGCAAGTGCTAGAAGATGGTCGCTTGACCGACTCGAAGGGTCGCACCGTTGACTTCAAAAACACCCTGTTGATCATGACTTCCAATGTCGGATCGAAGGTAATCGAAAAAGGTGGTGGTGGACTCGGCTTCGACTTTGCCGCTAATCAAGAGGATGGCTTGTATACCCGCATTCGATCGCTGGTTAACGAAGAACTGAAGCAATACTTCCGTCCAGAGTTCTTGAACCGACTTGACGAAATCATTGTCTTCCGTCAACTGACCAAGCCCGAAGTCAAGGAAATCGCCGATCTGATGCTCAACGAGTTCTTCAAGCGGATGCTTGCTAAGGATATCGTCTTGACCGTGACCGAGCGCTTCAAGGATCTCTTAGTCCAAGAAGGTTACAACCCTAGCTATGGCGCACGTCCATTACGTCGGGCAATCATGCGCTTGTTAGAAGACTCCCTCGCCGAAGAGATTCTCACTGGCAAGGTGCGTGAAGGGGCCTGCGTACAGGTTGATGTTGATGACGATGGCAAGGTCAAGGTAATCGAACAAAATGCTTTGAGTGGTTCTGACAACCTCCAGTTGTTGCCCTCCGCTTAAAAAATAAAAAAACAAGGGGCTTTAAGCCCCTTGTTTTTTATGTTAGTACTCTTGCCATCGCAGCGATCGCTGTATCCTAGATGGTAGATAACTTGAAAAAAGCTTCATGAATAACGAGCGTAATATTTCCGTGAGAACAAATCCTCTGTCGCCCACAAAATTTCAGTCAGGCGCAGGGGATTTGTCATCTGCGGAGATGCCTGAAGTAATTGTTGTCCCTGACAATGAAGAATTTATTGGTAATATTCCTGCGCCTTTAACCCTTGCAGATGTCGAGGGTGGTGAACTCAAGCCAATTCCTAATCAACCTGCTCAAAATTTACAACCAGAAGTAAATCCTGAATTTTCGCAGGTTAGGTTCAAAACTTTAGATGGCAAATTAAATCTGTTATTACCAACAGAAAGAAAGACAAGCATCAAGTTTGATAAGCTTGATAAGTCAAGTTCACCTGAAAATCAGGTGGTTACGGCTAGTGACAATGCTGCTGACGCGCTTCCAAATTCTTTGACTTGGCAAGAGCTTCTTGCACAGCTAGAGCAACGCATGGCGACCAGTGGGCATGACTGGAAACCGCGTACACAGGTATATTTGCAAGCAGGCGATCGCCTGTTGGATACGCGCCAACTTCAAGAATTATTCGAGTCATTACAAAATCACCAATTGCTGCTACATTGTGTGGTGACAAATCGCCGCCAGACCGCAGTTAATGCCGCGAGTATGGGCTTTGGGGTTGAGCAAGGTACGATCTTTCGGGAAATATTAGGATTTAACCCAATTCCCAATGCCCCGACCGATGATCCGCTATATATTAAGGCGACCGTAAGATCAGGTACAGAAATTCGACATTCTGGCAGTATTATTATCTTCGGTGATGTTAATGCTGGTGCAGAATTGATCTCTGAAGGTGACATTATTGTATGGGGCAAGCTGAAGGGCATGGCTCATGCAGGTGTCAAAGGCAATGCCCAAGCGGTAGTAATGGCTTTGCACCTAGATGCTACCCAAATTAGAATTGCTAGTTTGATCGCCCGTGTTGAGAGTCCGAGTACTTATTTTTGTCCCGAAGTTGCCTTTGTAAGTAATCAGGGTGCGCCTGCGATCCAAATTGTTCAAGCTGTTGATTATTCTTCAAAAAACAAGTAAAAATTACGCAAAGCATAATTTTTACCCAATATTCATTTATAGTAACCCTTAAACATGAGTCGCATTATCGTTGTTACCTCTGGTAAAGGTGGTGTCGGCAAGACCACATCTTCCGCAAATCTCGGCATGGCGATCGCCAAACTCGGTCGCAAAGTGGTTTTGGTGGATGCTGACTTTGGCTTGCGAAATCTCGATCTGTTATTGGGATTAGAAAATCGCATCGTGTATACAGCCCTAGAGGTGATTGCGCGAGAATGTAAGCTCGACCAAGCCCTAGTCAAAGATAAGCGCCAACCGAATCTATCTTTATTGGCAGCACCGCAAACTCGCAATAAAACCGCGATTACCGCCGCCCATATGAAAGCCTTGGTGGAAGTTCTGAGCCGCTATTTTGATTATGTCTTGATCGATTGTCCCGCAGGGATTGAGTCGGGTTTTCAAAATGCGATCGCTGGTGCAAGAGAGGCGATTATCGTCACGACTCCCGAAATTTCGGCGGTGCGCGATGCCGATCGCGTGGTTGGGCTTTTAGAAGCCAATCGCATCACCGATATTAAATTAATTTTGAACCGTATTCGTCCAGCTATGGTAAAAAATAACGACATGATGAGTGTCGAAGATGTGCTGGATATTTTGTCAGTTAAATTAATTGGCGTAATACCCGATGACGAACAGGTGATCGTTTCCACCAATAAAGGGGAACCATTGGTGTTGTCAGATAAGCCGTCTCTTGCAGGCACGGCCTATATGAACGTCGCCAAACGCTTAGAAGGTAAAGAGGTTGAGTTCTTAGAACTTGAGGTTCCACCTAAAGGGATTTTTGCGCGTCTGTCAAGCTGGATTAGTGGGAACTCCTGAGGTTTGAGATGAATTTTTCAACGCTGCTCGATCGCCTGTTTCAACGTCAAAATATCACTAGCGGAACGCAAGTTAAACAGCGTTTGAAGTTCATTTTGGCGCATGATCGAGCAGCGATCGAGCCACAGGTGTTTGATAATATGCGCCATGAAATTATGCGCGTCGTTTCTAAATATGTGGAACTAGATGAGAGTGCGCTAGATATTCGCCTAGAGTCCGATAAAAGAATGACGGCCTTAATTGCTAATTTGCCTATTAAGATGGTGCGCGAAGAATTGCCTGATCTAGTGGCACTTTTTGATGAGCCTAGCGAAGTAACAGATCTTAATTCTAAGCAAGCTAACCCATTAGCTTTAGAAATGGATCAATTTGCTGAAGACGCTCTCGATGCGATCGCGGCAAAGGAAAGTCCAAAGGAAGGGGCAAAATCAGCAATAGAAAATCATGCCGATGATTCTACAGGGCTTGCTGAGCGTAATATTGAGTTGACTAGCAAGTTAAGAAATGTGGCTAATAAGTCTCAAAATGATAGTCAAGATAATAGCCAAAATAATAGCCAAAATAATAGCCAAAATAATAGCAATGGCGATCGCGCTGTAGCTCAAGATAAATCAGATAAAGATGATTTTAAAGATAATTCTGTAGTATCTGTTGCTAACAATCTTGTTGATACTAATAATCCTGTTTCTACCGATGATAATTCAGCTATTGATGTCCATGAAAACATTGAAGAAGTAGATGATCAATCTAGCGATCAACTAGAGTTATCTTTAGGTTTGCCTAGCGATCTAGCATCGAAAGAAATAATGGTTGATGAATCCCCAGAACTTTTTTTATAAATCGCTAAGATTCATTTTTTCATATTTCTCAAAGGGCTGATGAATCCAAGGATTATCTGATAAAAAATCAATATAATAGTCGGGCTTAGCGACGGAACAAGACTTAACCCATAAAACCGCCGATCGCACTTCGGTAATGTCAAATTCTTGATGTTGCTGCAACCATTCGAGAATTTGTAAAAGAGTAACACCCGAATCTACTAGATCATCAACTAGCAAAATCCGCTTACTGAGAGTATCCGTAGTCATGGTGATGCTATGGGCAATTTTTAAACTACCCCGTTCTTGAAAATCGCGACCTCCATAGGAAGACGTGGAGAGAATCGCGAGGGGCTTTTCAAAGATTCGGGAAAGTATATCGCCGATGCGTAAGCCACCTCTAGCCAGACAGAGGATTTGGTCAAATTCCCATTGCGATCGATAAATTTGGGCTGCCAGTTGTTCGATTTTGGCGTGATATTCTTCCCACGAAATATAGAGATCCGACATAGTGGCAGCTTTGATAAATAAATCTCCAGCCAATATCCAAATTTTGCTGTGTGCTTATAGTATCAATTAGCACATTCAATTGGACTTGTCTAAAAGTAGGGATTAAACTAGAAAGAGATCAAAATGAAATAGGGAGACAAAATTGTGGTAACTGCTATGGAGATTCCTGCTGTTGGCAAAGTTGCAGAGCAACCGATTGAACGCCGCTTGACAGTGCAAGTTGCCGAAATTGCGGCCGACACAACGACAATCCGATCGCTGGATTGGGATCGCGATCGCTTTGATATTGAGTTTGGCTTGCAAAATGGGACGACCTACAACTCCTATATCATTCGGGGCGAAAAGTTAGCCCTAGTCGATACCTCCCACGCCAAGTTCCACGAATTGTATCTGAAAACCCTCAAGGAACAAATTGATCCTGCCCAAATTGAGTATTTGGTGATTAGCCATACGGAGCCAGACCATAGCGGACTAGTTAGTGAAATTTTAGAACTTGCCCCCAATGTGACGGTAGTAGCAACAAAAGTGGCGTTGCAATTTCTCTCAGAATTATTAAATCGACCTTTTAAGCAACAGGTTGTCAAAAATGGCGATCAGGTTGATTTGGGCAATGGTCACGTTTTGCAATTTGTGAACGCGCCCAACTTGCATTGGCCCGACACGATGATGACCTTTGATCTCGGTACATCGATTTTGTATACCTGCGATATTTTTGGGATGCACTATTGCAGTGATGCTGTTTACGATGAAGACTTAAAGAGAATTACGCCAGACTATCGCTTTTACTATGAATGTTTGATGGCTCCCAATGCGCGATCAGTAATTTCGGCGATGAAGCGGATGGATGAATTGCCCCAAGCGGAAATTGTGGCAAATGGTCATGGTCCTTTGCTGCGCTACAACGTGAAGGAATTGACGGAAAACTATCGTCAATGGAGCCAAGCCCAAACTAAGGGCGAAACCAATGTTGTAGTTTGCTATGTGTCCGACTATGGCTATTGCGATCGCCTATCCCAAGCGATCGCCCGTGGGATCGCCAAAACAGGTGTGGCTGTAGAAATGGCAGATCTTAAGGTAATTGATTTGCAGGAATTGCGGGAACTAGTGGGTCATGCTTCGGGTTTAGTTGTTTGCACAGCCCCCGCATCTAATGGCAATGTGGAAACGGCGATCGGCGCAATTCTTGCCGCCGCAACTGAAAAGCAAGTAATTGGTTTATATGAGCCGCATGGGGATCAAGATTCTTCTATTGATTTGCTGAATAACAGGTTTAAGGATCTGGGCGTTGTGACCGCATTTCCTGCGATCCGTGTTCGTGAAAATCCTAATGAAGCAACCTATCAAACCTGTGATGAGGCGGGAACTGACTTAGGACAGTTGCTGACCCGTAAGCAAAATATTAAACAACTCAAGGCGATCGATGCCGATCTCGATAAAGCTTTGGGACGCTTAGCAGGTGGTTTGTATATTATTTCCGCCGCCAAGGGTGGCGCTCGCAGTGCGATGTTAGCTTCTTGGGTGGCGCAGGCAAGTTTCAAACCCCTTGGATTTACCGTGGCTGTAGCCAAGGATCGGGCGATCGAGTCGTTTATGCAGGTAGGCGATCGCTTTGTCTTAAACGTTCTCGAAGATGGCAATTATTCCAAACTGATGCAGCATTTCCTCAAACGATTTGCGCCCGGGGCTGATCGCTTTGAAGGAGTGAAAACCCAAATCTCTAGTTCTGGCACACCGATTCTCACGGATGCGCTTGCTTTTATGGAATGTGAAGTCATGAGTCGGATGGAGTGCGCCGATCACTGGGTGATCTATGCGATCGCTGAAGAAGGCAGAGTTTCTAAACCCGAAGCCCTCACCGCCGCACACCATCGCAAAATTGGCAACCATTATTAAAAAGATAGGGCGCATCGTGTCTTTAACAAAAAAAAGGGTGCGATGCGCCCTTTTTTTTTAATCGGGATAAAAATCTTGATCGAGAACTTGGTCAAAACTATAAGGGCATTGTGATGGTAAATCATGCTTATCTAAGGGTGTTTCTTTGACGACTAGCGCGATCGCTTGTTTATAGGATTTAGCGATCGCCTCTTCTAAATACGGCTTGAGGCTAGGATTTTCATTGACCAATTCACCAATTTCATCGCGTTGTAAATCAATAGTAATTTTCCAACTTTTACCCCGCAGTTGGGTTTGATATTCCCACTTCAGTAAATGCCCGATTAGAACTCCAAAACGGTTTCGCAATTCCTGCTTTTGCTGTTTACCCAAAGATTCTATTTCCTCAGCCAAATTTTCTAGATCTAAACCTTGTAAATCACCAAGCCGCAATAACTGCGCCTGTTTCTGAGTCCAAGCATAAAAATCCTGCTCATATTGATCTTGGGTTAATCTAGTTGATGGATAAGCATTATTTGACTTACTTACATCCAGCATTTTTTCTCCCATTCAGTCAGGATATGGCTCGAATTGACATATAGGCTAACAGTATAGCGTTTTGATTTTGCCTACGACAAAATCAAAACGCTATACTTTACCGAAGCGGCGATCGCGTTCTTGATAGTCGAGCAGCGCTTGATGAAATTCACTGCGATCAAAATCTGGCCAGAGTGTATGGGTGAAATACATCTCGGTATATGCCATTTGCCAGAGCAGAAAATTACTTAAGCGCATCTCACCACTGGTGCGAATTAATAAATCGGGATTATGGGTTCCCGCAGTATAGAGATGCTGCTCAAACAGATTTTCGTCAATATTTTCAGGCTTGATTTCCCCTGATTGGGTAGCTTCCGCAATTTGCCGACAAACTCTCACGATCTCGCGGCGACTGCCATAATTAATCGCCACTGTGAAATGAATTGCTTGATTATTTGCCGTAGCAATTTGCGATCGCTCGATCTCATTTCTCAAGGACTTAGATAAAGAATCAAGATCCCCCACAAAGGAAATCCGCACGCCTTCGTTACACATTTCATCCAATTCACGGCGCAACATTCGCTCAAACAAAACCATCAAGAAATCAACTTCCTGAGCAGGTCTACTCCAATTTTCCGTAGAAAAAGCATAGACCGTCAGCGCTTCAATGCCCCAGTCTTTGCAACAGCGTAGCAAGTCCTTGAGTGCATC
>DCSN01000129.1:0-1180 GCA_002325645.1 Pseudanabaena sp. UBA1465 | reverse complement strand
CGTCCATTCCCGTCCATAATTACGGCAACATGTTTGGGCAATCGCTGACGATCTAGATCGGGTGGCAAAGTTTGCAATAGCTTAGCGGTCATTTCTTTTCTGACGATTTCCGACTTACCATATTTTTGAGATTCAAGTTTGACCAGAGCCAATTAAATTTTGGCACTGTTCTTCCTAAGGTGGCTGGACGATAATTACCTAGTTTAGTTTCTAATATTTCGCGTAACCGAACACTAGAGATAGGACGATCTAATATGCCATTTTCAGCGATCGCGATCGAACCTGTTTCTTCAGAAACGACAACACAAAAGCAATTTCTGACGCGCTCGGTAATGCCCATAGCCGCACGGTGTCTTGTGCCAATTTCCCGTGAAGCAGCGCGATCGGAAATAGGCAAAATCACACCAGCCGCCACAATCCGATCTTCGCGAATCAGAATTGCTCCATCATGTAAAAGCGTTGATGTCTGAAAAATAGTATGCAGTAACTCTTTTGACAACAAGGCATTGAGCCTAACACCTGGCACAGAAAAATCGCGATCATCAATTGGTTCACCCGTCTCAATAATCATCAATGCACCTGTACGATTTTGCGATAGCTCAATCACCGCCTCCAGCATTTCCTCAACTACAGAATCGGTTTCTACGGGTGTGCGCCGACTGGTGGTGGGTTGAAATAATGAGAGTAAATCACCCCGTCCGAGCCGTTCGAGAAAGCGACGCAGTTCTGGCTGCAAAATTACTGCCATCGCTACGGCGGAGCCAATCAATAATTTATCGAGGACGAAATTGAGCAGTCGCAGACCGAGGCGATCGCTAACAACGTTAGCAATCAGCAAAAAGATAATGCCCCGCACCATCAACAAAGTGCGGCGATCGTTGCTGAGGGACAGCATGAGGTAGATCAATCCAAACAATGCAAGGATATCGATCGCCCTCATGATGAATGCAATTGAGTTGATATTGGCAAACCACTGCATTCATAACCCTCTCATTCACAACTAATTTCGCAACGCACTCAGTAATCCACTTGGCAACTCATTTCGCGACTCATTTCGCGACTCATTTCGCGACTCATTTCGCGACTCATTTCGCGACTCATTTCGCGACTAAGTACATCGGCATAATTAAAAACCAGATCTAAAACCTGCGGCGCACGCTGCGCGTGCGCCGCAGGTTTT
>DCSN01000019.1:8265-10915 GCA_002325645.1 Pseudanabaena sp. UBA1465 | reverse complement strand
GAAACGATATAATTCCGTAACAGCAGTTTATCGCAATCGTGTATTTGATTTTGATGACCGTCTCATGTTGATAGCGGCTGGTTTATGGAACTTCTATTTAGATGCTGCTTGAAAATGGACGGGGAAGTGAAATCTGCTCTGTGCATTGCTTTTGTTTCCCAACAGGTCTAGTAAAAAAGAGCGCAAATCCTACAACTTGATGGGAATCCATTTCGGCAACGATCGCTTCAATACAAGGATCTGCGCCAAATAAATCTTCTTGGAGAGTTTCTACATTACCTGTGACTTTATCGGCAAGTTTTTCATATTCCGCAAGGGCTTGAATCAGCGCAAAAATATCTGGAACATCATTAATCGTGGCGGGACGAATTGTAAATTGAGTTTGGGTCATTTTTCTGAGATTAGTCGATTTTTCCTGTAGGATCAGCTTAACAAAAGTTAATTTTGCTGATCAAATATTTCTCCAAACTACTATGAATCTGACTTTGACTCCATCACAAATATTACTCTATGGCATTGCGATCGCTGGGGGACTTATCTATTTACCTTACATTGTGGTTGCCTATGGGCGCGTCAGTTTGGGAATTGATATGAATGCGCCAAGGGCGATGTTCGATCGCTTACCAGACTATGCCAAACGAGCAACATGGGCGCATCAAAATTCCTTTGAGACTTTTGGGCTATTTGCGGCGGCGGCGCTCACCGCCTATGTATCTAATGCTGCTTCCGATCAGACCTCGCTGTATGTACTAGTATTTTTAGCCGCAAGATTCTTATTTACCCTCTTTTATGTTCTAAATTTGCCTTGGTTGCGATCGCCGATGTGGGCAATTAGCATGGTCTGCATTGGTGGATTATTTTCAGTAAGTCTATTAAGTAGCTAAATCAAACCAAAGTTTGGATCACCCGCTAGGCGGGTGATCCAAACTCTGGTTTGATAAAAAAGAAGCGGCATATTGCCGCTTCTTTTTTATTTGTGGAGCGCAGAGATATCTAAACCATCAATGGGTTGGAAAAATGCTAATAATCTATTGGCAATCTTAGTAACGCCATGTTTAACATTGGATTCAATATTCAAAGGCATCACGGGATCATGTAATGAGAGGCGTAATAAAAACCAACCGTTTTCATCCTCAGCAGTACAGGAAACACGGATACCTTCGTAATTGTTAGGCACAATTTGCCAATCGGTTTGAGTGGTGGCAAAAGCTTGTAAATCGCTAATTACGCGATCGCCTAATGTTCTAAAATCCTCCACCAGCATCTTGATGCGAAACTCTTCACTTTCCACAGGCTCTTGTAAATCCGCAATTAGATCGGTGAGGGATTTTCCTGCAAGTTTGGACTTCGCCAATTCAATTAACAGCTTGCTCACCAAATAAGCGCCATCATCAAGAAAATAATTTTCCTTCATCGCGCCATGTCCTGAAGTCTCGATCGCCAGCCAAGACTCTTGCCCCAGTTGGTTTAGACGGATTGCCTCGTTAATCACATTTTTGTAACCGCGCTTAAAGCGATGATGTGTACCTTGCAACTGCTCGATAAATTTGGCTAAACCATCAGAAGTAATCGAATCAGTGACAATGGTAGATTGAGGATGTTCTTGTAAAACGATCGCCGAAATCAGGGCAATCAAACGATTCCGATTAAGCTCTTTGCCAAATTGATCTACGGCGGCACTGCGATCAACATCGGTATCAAAAATAATGCCAAAATCTGCCTGATGCTCAATTACGGCGTTACAAATGGAAGCCATTGCAATCTTGTCTTCAGGATTAGGAACGTGATTGGGAAATGTGCCATCAGGATCAAGAAACTGGCTTCCTGTAATATCTGCACCTAAAGGCTGGAGTACTTTGTCGGCATAAAATCCTCCTGCGCCATTTCCTGCATCAACAATAATTTTTAAGCCCTGAAGTGGTTGCTCATAATGATCGGGATGGTTAACGGACTCGCGGATTTTGGTGACAAATTGTTCAGCATATACAGAGATAAAATCATGCTCGATAATATTGCCAGTAATATTGCCAGTAATATTGCCAGTAATATCCGCGATCGCAAATTCATTCTTCTCAGCAAGATGGAGAATATCAGTAATATCCTGTTTTTCTAATCCACCTTGGGCGGTAAAAAACTTTAAACCATTACGATTGAAGGGCAAATGACTTGCCGTCAGCATGATTGCGCCATCGCATTGGAAGCCATCGGTAACGGTACTCATAAACATCGCAGGCGTTGAGGCGATCGCAAAGTCATCCACTTGACCACCGAGGGAAGTGATTCCTTCCATAACCGCTTGCATCAGTTCTGGTCCCGACAGACGGCTATCACGCCCAACCGAAATCAATAATTCTGTGATAGATTTCTTGGATTTTTGGGATAACCAAGTTGCGAAGGCTTTTCCTAATATTTTTGCCACATCGGGAGTTAGATTCACCTGCTCATTAGGAACACCAGCGATCGCGACACCACGAATATCTGAGCCATTCTGAAGCTTCTTCCAATTAAAATCTTGCATAACTGCTTGGATAATTGTTCTTATCGAGAAATTGGTTTAAAAATCGCCTTAAAGTAGCGCGATTTTATATTCTTTTTAATAATACAGCCTATTGAGGCTTTGAGTAGTACAGAGAAATCTTGAGAAGCGGCG
>DCSN01000019.1:0-8208 GCA_002325645.1 Pseudanabaena sp. UBA1465 | reverse complement strand
CGCCGCTTCTCAAGATTTCTCTGGGGCTTAATTAAGCGCAACGCGCTGTATTATTCTATACTAGGCTGAAAACGATGAAGCCATCTCAAAATCCCTGTCCCGATCCACCATCCTATCAAGTCCATTTTGCAGTAATTACGGTCAGCGATACGCGCACGCCTGAAACCGATAAAAGTGGCAACTTTATTAAACAGTCAATGACCAATGCGGGGCATATTCTTGATTACTACTCCCTAGTTAAAGATGAACCCGACGAAATTCGGGAACAAATGTACAAATTAGCAGCGATCGCCGATCTTGATGCGATTATTCTCAATGGCGGGACAGGAATTGCGCCGCGAGATACAACTTACGATGCGATCGCGGCTTTGCTCGAAAAGACATTACCCGGTTTCGGGGAAATGTTTCGGTATCTGAGTTGGCAAGAGGTGGGGTCTAGGGCGATCGCCTCGCGATCGGCCGCAGGAATCTATCAAGGCAAATTAGTATTTTCATTACCTGGTTCGAGTAATGCGGTGAAACTGGCGATCGAGCAGTTGATTTTGCCAGAGATTATTCATCTTGTGCGTCAGTTAAAAGGTTTGCATTAAGCATTACAGCGCTTTGCGCTAGAAATTTTTGAAAGTGCTGCGGAGCAGCACTTTCAAAAATTTCTAGCGTAAAGAACCGCTAATAGAATCACCTAATTTTAAAATTTTGCCTGCTTCAGTTAAGGGAATGCGTGTATTCAGGGCGAAACGATAGAAATGATTGAAGCGCGATCGCTCTACATTTATTGGTAAAGTCGCTGCTCTTTGTTGAGAAAATATTTTTTGAAATTCTGGATCAACTTCACCTGTAAAAGGGTTGCGCGTGGGGACAGGGCAGCGTTGACAGGGATTTGTGCCAAGAAACTGTACATCGCCAATGGTAAAGGGAACAGTTTCCCCAGACTTGGCAAATAAACGATCTTCCCAAAAAGGTTCTGTATCAGCAATTTCTAGATTAGTGCGGAAGCGGCAACGCATTTGCTCAAGGTCAATTACTGGATCTTGATACCAATTTTGTACGGTTTTGAGAGATGCCTCCGAGACAATGGTTGCGCCCCATGCGTCAGGATCATCGGGGAACCCATTAATCACATTTTGACGTAATTCTACGGATTGACCAAAAAATGTGCTGAGCCAGTTAGCCAATAATTTTCTTTCTCGATCCAAATGAAAAGTAAATACTTCGCTCTGATTTTGGATATGGAGATGGACTAGGCGATCGCCCAAATCATAATTTGACCTAAGCAAATGGATTTTAGGCTGGCGTTTAGCATTGACAAATTTTCCATGACGATCAAATATGGCAAACTCACGATCGCCTGTTAATGCCCCACCTGAAGATATTTTCACTTCAGGTAAAGCGATCGCATCAAGAGACTTGATGGGGAAAATCAAAATTTGACTAAGGGTTGCCATAAAAAAGCTTTAGTCGAAATGTTTGGTGATGATGTGCTGCCAGAAGCCTGATAATAATAAAGCTTAAGATATATTTTACTAGTATACTTTACTAGATTATTTTACGATTGTTTTATGACTAATTCACGAAATTATTCATAAAATATATCTTTAAGCGCAGACCAGCTAAGAACAGAAAAAATTCAGCATGACCTTCATTTGTACAATTAGCCAAGCGATCGCTATTACATCGGCAACAGTAGCGAATATTGACGAAAATACCCAAGCAATTACAGAAATCATGGGCGTTGTTTCCGATAGTCGCAAAATTAAGGCTGGCGAGTTGTTTGTCGCATTGACAGGCGAAAATTTTGATGGTCATGGATTTGTCGCCACCGCGATCGCACAGGGTGCAGTGGCGGCGATCGTTAGTCATGAATGGGCAAATTCAGTAGAGGCGAAGGGTTTGCCCGTTATTGCCGTTAGCAATACGATCGCGGCTTATCAGGATTTAGCAAGGTGGTGGCGATCGCAGTTTTTGCGCCCTGTTGTAGCGGTGACAGGCTCTGTCGGTAAAACCACAACTAAAGAAATTATTGCGAGTATGTTGGCTTGCTATGTTGCGCCCAACAAGCAGGTTCAGAAAAAAGTTCATAAGAGCAACGCCAATCATAATAATGACATTGGCGTTGCTCAAACTCTATTGGCGATCGACCCTGAGCAACATGACTTTGTAGTGGTGGAAATGGGAATGCGTGGTTTAGGGGAAATCGAACGCCTTGCTAAGACAGCTTTACCAACGGTGAGCGTAATTACCAATGTGGGAACTGCACATATTGGTAGATTGGGCTCACGCGAGGCGATCGCCCAAGCAAAATGTGAATTATTGGCGGCGACTCCTACCGATGGTACTGCTGTTCTCAATGCGAGTAATTCGCTCCTCTTAGAAACCGCTAGTAAGGTATGGCATGGTAAAACGATTACCTATGGATTAGGAATCGGTGATGTTAATGGCGAATTGATTGGCGATCGTTTACATGTAGATGGTTTTACATGGGAGTTGCCCTTACCTGGTCGTCATAACGTCTTGAATTTTTTGGCAGGTTTAGCCGTTCTCAAAGCTCTCAATCTTGATTGGCAACAGACCACCCAAGGAATTGGCAAACTCGATCTTCCCTTTGGTAGGGCGCAGTTGTATCAATTACCGCAAGATGTGGTGATTCTTGATGAGACCTATAATGCTTCACCAGAGGGGATGCTGGCGGCGTTGCGGCAACTCTCGGATATGCCCGCTAAACGCCATTGGGCTGTCCTTGGCACAATGAAAGAATTGGGGGATATGTCCGCGCAGTTACATCAACAAGTTGGTGAAATCATTAGTCAATTGGGAATAGAAGGAGCGATTATTTTGGCAGATGGTGAAGCTGACGCAATTCTCGCGGGTGCAAATGGTTCTCTCAAATATGCGATCGCCTGTCATTCCTACGACGACATTACTCAAATGCTTTTACAAAAAGTAGAAAGCGGCGATCGGATTCTCTTCAAAGCATCGCGATCGGTCGGCATGGATCGGGTGGTCGAAGCATTTCGCCAAAAATGGCAGTAAAAGCTTCAACTAAAGATATTTCTTAAAGATATTGTGGCGCTTCGCGCCACAATATCTTTAAGGGATAGAAATCGTAAAAATCGAGCCATTCGGCTCGTTATTTTGCACAGTAATATTGCCGCCATGCGCCTCGATCGCTAACTTGCAAAAAGCTAAGCCTAAGCCCAATTGTGATGTATTCGATACAAATGTGCCAATCTCATACTTCTCAAAAATCACAGACTTAATATCTTCATTAATCCCTACCCCCATATCTGCCACACTAATATTTGCACCTCCAACTTCGGGATATTCAACACTGATGATGATTTGACTATTTGCAGGAGAGAACTTAATTGAATTGGATAATAGATTATCGAGAATTCTCCGAAATACTGGTAAATCAATATTTATAGGCTTACTTTCTGGTAAATCGAGGCATAATTTTAATTTTTTCTGAACAGCGATCGCCTCAAAATCTTCAACTAAAGACAAACATATTTGATTGAGATCGGCACTTGTATATTTGAGAACCATCTTCCCAGCTTCTATCTTTGCCATCAATAACAAACTATCGATTAGAGATTGCAGCCGATGACCTCCACGGGTAATCCGTTCAATTTTTTCAGGCTTGCGGTTTTCAGGCAAAGCTGGATCGCTTAAAAGATCGGCAGAAAGCAAGATGGTCGTCAGGGGATTGCGTAAATCATGGACAATCATATGCACCATATCTTCACGCATTTGTAAGAGAGTTTGCAGATCGTCATACTGCTGCTTAATGCGAATCATGGATTTAATTCTTGCCCTTAACTCCAATCCATTCACAGGTTTGCTCAAAAAATCACTTGCCCCAGCATCTAGACATTTCGCCATATCTTCCTTAGAAGTTAGGGCCGTGACCATGATGATCGGAATCGATTTCCATAGTGGATTTGCCTTAATTCTTTTACAAACTTCTATTCCATTTAATTCAGGCATCATTACATCTAGTAAGATCACATCAGGATGAAATATCTCTAGTCTCTCTAATGCTTTAGACCCACTAGAGGCGTAATTAAGATCATAATTTTCACAATCTAAAAGAGCCTCAATCACATCAAAATTGTTTGGCTCATCATCAACAATTAAAATAGAAGAATTATCTTTCATGTTTTTGGGGAAATAGACTAAGTAGCTAGGCATAAGTAAACTAAAAACCTAGAAGGTTGTTCCGCCCGCGTAGCGGGCGGAACAACCTCTGGTTTTAGGTAAGCTAAGCTACTTAATAGCGTTTAAGTTGTTGTTTGATAATAGCCGTTAATTGAGCAAGTTTAACTGGTTTGGCTAGATATTCATCGGCTCCTGCTCGTAAGCATTTTTCGCGATCGCTATTCGTTGCTAGAGCCGTTAGGGCAACAATCGGAATAGAGTTTAAATTTGGATTGGCGCGGATTTTCTGAATTGCCCCTAAACCATCCAATACAGGCATTTGAATATCCATCAAAACCAAGTCTGGCTTTCGGCTAACTGCCATTTCCACCGCTTCCTGACCATTAGCTGCAAAAATCAAACGATAGCCTCGACTAGATAAATAATCAGCAAAGGTTTCCACATTGGTCGGATTATCTTCTGCTAATAAAATTAAGGGATTAATAGATGAGTTTGGCTCCTGATTGAAGTTATCAATCTCATCAACAATGCATATATTACTATTACTATTTTTAGCCAGATTATGGAGCGGCTTTTGAATTTTGTGGGGTAGTAATATCGAGAAACAACTACCTTTACCAACCCGACTAGTAACATGGACCTTGCCCCCATGTAGCTCAGCAATTTGCTTAACTAAGGTCAAGCCCAGCCCCGTTCCTGCATATTGACGGCTCAGGCTACTATCAATCTGGACAAAGGTTTGAAATAATTTACCCAGATCTTCAGAAGCAATACCAATACCTGTATCCGTTACCGCCAGAACAAGGGTATCAGGAAATTCTAAAATAGTGGATAAATTATCGGGTAAATCGATTGATTCGGCTTGGATGAGCTTTACTTCTAAAGAGACTTCTCCAGATTTTTCAGTGAACTTCACCGCGTTACTTAGCAAGTTAATCAAGGCTTGTCTAATGCGGCGCTCATCGATCGCGATCGCCCCTAAATCAGGCTGAATTGACAATCGTAGTTGAATATTTTTCTGGCTTGCCATTTGCTTTACAAAGCTCAGGCTCGATTTGCAGAGATTCTCAATTGATACAGGATGAATTTCTAGATTTAGTTTTCCAGCCCCGATTTTGGCGACATCCAAAATGTCATTGATTAATTCTAATAAATGTCGCCCGCTATTTTCAATGAGAGATAGCGATCGCCTTTGTCGCTCATTTAAATCCCCAAATACACTAGACAATAAGCCCTCAGACATCCCTAAAATCGCATTGAGGGGAGTCCGCAATTCATGGCTCATATTTGCCAAAAATTCATCCTTAAGTTTAGTCGCACGGACTAATTCGGCATTGCTATTTTCCACAAGATTGATCAGTTTTTGGCGCTCCGCCATTTCTAACCTTAACTGTTGATTTGTAAGCTGAAGTTCTTGAGTCCGTTCAGCAACCCTTGTTTCTAACTGCTGATTAAGTTGATAGAGTTCTGCAATGGCTTCCTGTCGCTCTATTTCAGCGCTAACCCTAGCCGCAAAAACCCTTAACATCGCATCGGCTCTTTGGACTTTAGCGATCGGCTTATCATCAAAAATACAGAGACTTCCAATTGATTCACCATTGCTATTGATAATGGCAATTCCCAAATAAGAATCAGCTTCCAAATTTTTGATGATTTCATTCCCTGTAAATTGCTCCTGCAAATTTGCAAAACAAAAGAATCTTCCTTCCTGAATGGTCAAAGCACAGGGAACATTGATGATCGAAATCATTGAAGCTGGCTTTAGCTCTCCATCCACCCATGAGACTATTAATTCTAAATGATTGTCAACTCGTTTAGTGACAAATACATGGCGTACCTCTAGAGACTTGGCAATATATTCGGCTAATTTTGGTAAGAAATCTTGCCCCGTATGAGCCGCAGTTCCCTCAACAAGACTTTGTAAGGACTCTTCTGCTTGTTTGCGATCGCTGATATTTTCGATAACCCCGATAAAGAAAGGTGGCTTATTAGTCTCATCCTCATCCAAGATTTTAGAACTAGTTATCCTAACCCAGATCACACTACCATCTCGATGGACGAGCCGCTTTTCCATTTGATAACTTTCGGCTTCACCCGATAAAACCAAATGACGCAATCGCAGGTTTTCTTCTAAGTCCTCCGCTAACGTATTATCACTAAATAGCATTGAGGCTAACTCGCTCTCAGAATAGCCAACCATTTGCTGATAAAAAGGATTGGTTCTCACAAACCTTCCATCAATATCCGTAATTGCCATCCCCACCACTGAGCGATCGAACATACCACTTAATAGGGATTCACTAGCTTTTAAGCGCTGCTCACTTTCCTTTAAAGCGATTTCCGTGTTTTTACGCTCAGTGATATCTTCAGCGATCGCCGCAATGCGATAGGTTTCGCCGTTACTATTTTTGATGGGAAAACAGCGTCCTAAGATCCAACGAATCATCCCACTAGGATGAACAATCCGATATTCTTCGCTAAAGAACCCAATCTTGGCTTTTGATTGGTAAACCTGCACAATGCGATCGCGATCTTCAGGATGCAACGAGTCCATCCAAGAATCAGGATTTTGATACAGGCTATCGCAGGATTTGCCCCATAATTTTTCATAGGCGGGACTCACATATAGTAATCTGCTAAAGCTAATTTCACGAATTAAGATTACCCCGTAACTATTTTCAGCAAATTGTCGAAATATGTCATTACTATCAAGTAATGCTTTATTACTTTCTTGAATTTGCCCTTCTACTTGCTTTTCTACTTGCTTTTCTACTTTCCCATCTAAAAGTTGATTCCGAATTTCCAGCAGTTCCAGTTTCTCTTTCTCTAGCTGCAATATCCTCGATTCTAAGTTTGATACTAATTTATAGACTTCTACGGGTTGCAATGTTTTCAAAATCGAACTTTGGGTAATGATTCCCGTCATTTTTCCATCTTCATCAGTGACCAGAATATGATTGACCATCCGTTCTTGCATTAGCTCCCGCACGCTCCAGAGGTTTTCATTGATATCTATCGCAATCGGGGGAGAACTCATCACCATCTGTGCTTGTGTGTTGGCGAGATTTAGTTCTAAAGCTAAATATTGGACAATATCACTCTCGGTAAGGATTCCTAAAGGGAGTGAACCATGCTCCTGTGGTTCAACAATTACTACAGAACTAACTTGATGCTCTGACATCAAATTCGCAATCTGAGCAACCGAGTCGATCGCTTGAGCGCAAATAACATCTTTAACCATCACATCACTAACGGCTAATAGGCGCAGCATATCAATGGGGCGCAGCAATTGCCGTAAACTCTCATGGGTGACTAACCCCATCACTGCGCCGTGATCGTTAACTAGGGGTAAGTGACGAATTTTATAGCGCTGAAAGCGGTTAATAGCGACAAATATATCTGTAAATTCCCATTCTAAAAGGGAATATACAGGATAGGTCATCACCTCCGCGATCGCTGTTTCCGATAGATTCTGCCCCGCACTGCCTATATAATTTTGATTTAGATTTTGTTCAAAATTTTCAATCTGACCACAAAACTTAATCAAATCCCGTTCGGTCAAAATCCCAATCAGTCTTTTTGACTCTGTGACCACCAAAATACAACTATTTTGAGCATGGGCTAATTGCAAACTTTGCGCTGAGTCAACCTCACATAATAAATCACAGGTTTTACTACCTAAACTCATCAAGGCGATCGCGTCAGCAATCGTCGCACTCGCATCAATCATTAGAGGATCGCGCACAATAGCCTGTTCGATAGATATATCTCTATTGTGGGCAGACATAGGCTTAATCTAAAATTTTGTAAAATATATTAAGAAATTTAGTATAGTTCTAAACTCTCCCCCTTGAATCTTACTTTATTTTTGTTTTTTGCGGTACAAAGCCTCGTTTTTTAGTGGCGCAATTTCACCTCTATTTATATGTGTGTACACGGTAGTTCCTGCGGGAGAGGGGCTACGGGGTGAGGGCTTTAGAAACTTCCATGTAACACAAGAAAAAAGTGGAAGGATTGGTAGCCTCGCCTCTTCAGAGCGAGGTGGAAAAG
>DCSN01000106.1 GCA_002325645.1 Pseudanabaena sp. UBA1465 | reverse complement strand
TAACCAATGACCAATAACCAATAACCAATAACCAATAACCAATAACCAATAACCAATAACCAATAACCAATAACCAATAACCAATAACCAATAACTAATGACTAATGACTCTGGACAATTGACTAATTGGCAAGTTATAGCGGCATCAGTGATGGGTACGAGTCATGAAAAGCGCTCGCAACCTTGTCAAGATGCCCATCAATGGCGGCTGTTGCCGAATGGTGTTTTGGCGGCAGCAGTTGCTGATGGTGCGGGTTCTGCAACCCTCGCAGAAGTAGGTGCTAAAATTGCTGTAGAAGCCGCTGTAGAAACGATTTGTCAGCAACAAAAAATGCTGCCTCAAACTGACGATGAATGGTACGTGTTCCTGACCGCAACACTGCAAGTCGCGCGGGCGGCTGTGGAAGCAGAAGCAGCCGTGCGGGAAGTAGCAAGTAGAGATTTAGCCTGTACTTTGATTGCGGTTGTGGCTACGCCAGAATTAATCGCAGTTGCTCAAATTGGTGATGGTGCAGCGGTAGCAGGTGATAGTGCAGGAAATGCGATCGCCCTGACTATACCTCCCTGCGGCGAATACATCAATGAAACTATTTTTTTGATTTCGCCGAATGCCGTGGAAACAGCCCAATTTCAGGTACACCGGGAAAAAATGGCGCACTTGGCTGTATTTTCCGACGGGCTGCAAATGCTAGCTCTCAAAATCCCCGAAGGAACACCCCACGGCCCATTTTTTGCGCCTTTGTTTCGATTTTCTCGCGAGTTTAAAGACGAAGTGGAAGCGAAACAACAGTTAGAATCATTTTTGCGATCGCCCCGAGTTTCCGAACGCACCGATGATGACTTAACATTATTGTTGGCAAGTTTTTCTAGTTAGGAAGTACACAAAAATTGAGAAGAGACATCTTGCAAAACTGAAGCTCCATCAGCGTCTATCTGCGTTGATCTGCGGTGAAAAATTCCACATCCTGATTTTTGTTAAAGTCTAATATCTTGTTCAAATCAGCCTTGAAAAATCTCGGAGTACCAAAACGATGATCGCAACTCAACGGATTAGTGCGAGAAATTTATTGCGGGAAACCTTTGCTGCTATTGGTTCTGTATACATACCGCTTTTGATGATAGCAAGTCCGAGTTTAATCCTAGGCTTGCTGAACATTTTTGCCAAGCTAGGTTCGGCTGGTATTGCCTTGAATATTATCTACTGTTTCTTGGTAGTGCCTCTCTGTTCTGGAGCCGGGATTTTATACAATTATCGCAGCTTAACAGGAAATAAAGTAACTGTTGAATCAGCTTTTAAACAAGCAAACAGAAATGTTTTCCAACTCATTCTGAGCTACATTATGTATGCATTGCTGGTGATGGCCGGCCTCATTGTACTAATCATTCCAGGGTATTATGTAATGTTTCGCTTAACCTTCTCATTGTATGGAACCGCCATTGATAACAGTTCGGCACTAGACAGTGTTAGCAGCAGTTGGGAATTAACTAAAGGACGCTGGTGGTTAGTATTTCGATCTGGTTTGCTGAATTTTATCGTTTTTTTGTTGCCAGTAACATTGGTTCTCTTATTAATCGATCCGACAGCGAAATCATTAGCAGCTCATGTTGCGAGTACGGTGCTGGGATTTTTGGTCGGGCCATTGATGAGTGTTTACTTTGTTCTCCTGTACCTGCGTTTGCGGGAAACGGCAGCAACTATTAAATAAGTAGTGAAAATTTCGCGCGGTTCTATAATAAAATCGAGGTGTAAACAGTTTCGCGTCGCTTTGTATCAGTAGGTCGTCATTTGCAAGCACAAGAGATTAAGGATCAGCTCAACTCCCTCATTAGCGAAGCATATCCAGTAGATCCCAGTTTGGCGATCAGATTGGATGAAATCTATCGCTGGGTAAAAGATGTTAAACCTGGTGCGCTAACTAATAAGAAATTTGTGATGGCTTTTCTGCTACAGCTTGTCAGTGATTCTGAAGTTTGGTTGGCTGTCAAATCTCTACCTTCCGATGCAGCACAACAAGCTGCGTTTGAGTTAATGACTCCTGCGGAAAGATACTGGTATAGCTATCTATTTCCTAAATGGCTGAGCGAAACCGATCGCAAATTTCATATTTGGAAAAAAAAACTGATGGCAGGAGATTTTTATCCTGCTGACGATCGCCTTCTGCGATCGCTCGCGACTCACATTCAGCAGCGTGAAGATACTTCTTTTATACAGCGCTATATTGCCGATCTTTCTATGGCGACTGACTCCATCGTTAGTCACCGTCAACAGCAGCCGCTCTGCATTCAAGTCACTACTCTTTCGGATAAGTTTTCTGTTGAAAAATATCATAAGTGGCAACAGAGTTTGCAAGCTTGGGGGATTGACAGAGGATTATTTTTAAGTTACGATGGAAGTGATGCAAATTTCCTGAATCAATTAGTTAACATTGCATTATATAATAGCGATAATTTGCCAGCAGGTCGTTACCTAAAGTTCCCGTAAATTAACCAGATCTGCTACTGATAACAGTTCAACTCTCCAAAGCAGTGTGTCTAGAAAGTTTTAACTAATAGGACGAAAGCCAAGTGTCACAGTTAAATCAACTTGTAGGGTACTCTACTACATTGATTATTTCGACTTCAACAGGTTTTTCTGATCCTGGGCACCCTAGGCATCTAAAAGCTGTGTGTCTAGAAAATTTGAACGGAGCAACGGGAAAACTTGCCACAGAAATCGGTTTTGTGAAATCACGAGCTAATTGGGAATGAAGTAAATAGAGATTTGATTGAATTTTTGTGAAGTTGTTGAGATAAAATCAAATTACGTCAAAATGAATACTATGACAGCCAAAGGTACCAGCGCCGTTCAAGAGAATTTAGTAAAAGTATTTGAAAAACTGGCAGCAGCCAGAAAAATGCAGGATGGCTGGATGAATCACGGGCTAGATTTTGTCGATTTGTATGTGGAGGATGTGGGTGGAGATTGGTTGGAAAAATGGGGTAAACAAGCCAACTTAGAGTTTGACACAATTAGAAGTGTAGACGTTGAGGCCGTCAAAGTAGCGATCGGCTTTCCTAACTTCCAGAAAATAAAATTGCTGGAAATAGCCTTGACTCACCGTTGCGATACCAACGATTCTCGCCTCGCCTCTTTCGATTCATCAGTTGGGCAAGATGTCAAGTACAAAAGGCTTGCTCTCTTGGGTAGCGCGATTTTTGGTGCGGTTGTTACCGATTACCTGTACCGCAAATATCCTCACCTCGATCGAGATTGTATCTCTCT
>DCSN01000138.1:4541-44461 GCA_002325645.1 Pseudanabaena sp. UBA1465 | reverse complement strand
TATTTGATCTTTTTATTTGATCTCATTGACTACTCTCAGCGAGTCATCGCGACTGAGATTCCAAGAATCACTTCTTAGAGTCTCTGCGACCTAGCACTAGCCTTAACAGATTTACTCTGTTCGGGTCTTACATTCGCTCCACAGACATTCACCGCAAGCCCTGCGGCAAGAATATTTTTAGCAGCATTTACATCTCTATCGTGATGTGTGCTGTACTTAGGGCAATCCCACTTTCTGACATTTAAAGGCAACTTGTCAACAATGTAACCGCAATGTCCACACCTTTTAGAGCTAGGAAACCAACGATCAATTTTGACAAAAGTACGACCGACCATACCAGTTGCACTTATATTCAAGTTGTCTAACAATTTCACCCCAACTAGCATCACTAATCGAGAGAGCGAGTTTATGGTTTTTGACCATATTCTTCACGGACAAATCCTCGACTGCAATCACTTGGTTTTCACCAACCAGTCGAGTTGTCAACTTGTGAAGAAAATCATTACGAGCATCGCTAATTTCTGCGTGAACTTTAGCGACTTTTAATCTTTCTTTATAGCAATTGTTAGATCCTTAGCACTGAGTTTCCCACTTACCGTATTATTTTTATGAGTGGTTTTCAGGGCTTTAACAAAAAGGGAATCGCACTGCGATTCCCTTTTTGTTAGTTAAACCAGTTTGCACCAATACCGCGTGACATCATCGATGCTAAGAGAGGGATTAAGCTAAATCCAAAAAGCTCTACATGAATAATCGTTTTAAGGGTTTTGATTTTTTCAGGGCTGACGGCTGGGGGCTTTTCGGCACGCAGTTCTTTAATCCACATTAGGAAAGAAAATGTGGGATATAGAGACAATAAACCAACGACAATAAAAACGGACATTTTCATCCAGAAAACGGGCTGATGGTTGTAATAGTCAGCGCCTTTCTCGAAGTATAAAAACCTTAAAATCCCTGTGACTAAGATCGTTATTCCTGCAAGCCCGTAGACACTATCGGCGATGAGAATTCGCCATCCTTCTTTATTGGTTAAGTCTTGTTTGAGCGTAAATAATTCCGTAGATAAGGATGCAAAAATTAGTCCTAAGCTCAAATAATGGAGATAGGCAGCGATCGCATTAGCCCACATAAGGTTCCTCTGGTAAAATTTAAAATTCTTAAAGCAAAGACCGTACTAGCTTTGCGGGATCTCAAGGTTATCATTAAAGGATAATCGAAAGGATAATCGCAAATATTTCTAATGCATTTTATTAAAGGGCGATCGCTACCTATGACCAATATTCTCGACATCATTAAAGCAGATTACGCGAAATTCCCTGAAGCGCAAACCTATAGCATCTATAGCGAAGATGTTTATTTCAAAGATCCTGTCTATAACTTTCGCGGAATTAAGCAATATCAAAAGATGATTGGCTTCATTACCTTTTGGTTCAAAAAACTGAAGCTTGAACTCCATGACATTAACCGTACTGATAATTTAGTTAAGGCTCGCTGGACAATGAGTTGGGATGCGCCTTTACCTTGGAAACCTCGGATTAGTGTTACAGGCTGGAGCGATCTGACCATTGATGACTCTGGCGAATTAATTATTTCCCATATTGATTATTGGGAATGCACCAAATTTGATGTAATTCAGCAGCACTTTGTCTTCACAAAAAATCAATAAAGGCGGGCAACGCGCCGCCTTTATTGATTAACCTTTGGCAATCTCTAAAATATCTTCAAAACTAGGTACAACTATCTCTGCAGGTTGTTCACTGAGCCAGAGCCAATATTCATAATTACCAGTCCGACCTTGAATCGGTGAAGGCGTTAAACCTTGAAATTGCCAACCTAAACCTTGAGCATTGGTTAAAACATTGGCGATCGCCTCTGCCCTAATTTTTGGCTCGCGCACAATGCCATTTTTGCCGACTAGCCCCTTACCCGCCTCAAATTGCGGCTTGACTAGCAGCAAAGTCTCACGGGGCGATCGCAACAAATTCCAGAGCGAAGGCAAAATTTTGGTGAGGGAAATAAACGACAAATCTAACACTGCAAAATCAGGAACGATCTCGCCATCAGCATATAAATTATCGGGTGTAAGATGTCTTAGATTTGTGCGCTCACGCAATACCACCCGTTCATCGCTGCGAATTTCCCAAGCGACCTGACCATAGCCCACATCAATTCCATAGACCTTAGCCGCGCCCTGCTTCAGCATACAGTCGGTAAAGCCGCCCGTTGAGATGCCGCCATCAAAACAAGTGCGATCGCGTAGATCCATCCCAAACTTAGTTAAAGCCCCCGCCAACTTTTCACCACCCCGCGACACAAACGGCGATTGCTGCTTTACCAAAATCGCCGCATCATCTTTAACCTCAGTGCCAACCTTATCAATCACCTGCTGATTGACCTGCACCCAGCCAGCCCGAATAAACTTTTGCGCCTGTTCCCGCGATGGAGCAAGCCCTAAGTCAACCAATAAAACATCTAAACGTTTTTTCAAACCCGATCCAAAGTGCTGTGTTGATGAGTGGTTCAGTATAGCGAATCATTCGGAAAACCGTCTAGATCCGAATAACTACGAAACAACGGATACGCCTTAAACTATGCTAGTAGATTGAGGCATTGCGCGAGGTTATTAGTATGGTGTTTAACTGGTTTCGACGAAAGTTTGATGATGATAAAGATCCTAAGAATCAACCTGTAGAACCAACTCCAACTGAAGATAAAGCGCCCGAATCTGTTTCAGAAAGCCCCACTGCTTCCCCTGCATCTCAAGATTTACTAAATTGGGCTAAGGCGGCTTATGCCAATGTGCAGCAACAAGCTGAAGTTATTGAAGATAAAATTACTGAGCCAGAAATCACTGAGATAACTACCGCGCCAGAGGCGCAGGTTAATGAGCCTGAAGTTATTGAAGCTTCTGAAGTTATTGCAACTACACCAGAAATCCCAGAAATTATTGAGGTAGAAGCAAAAGTTACCGAGCCTGAAATTGCAGAACCAAAAATTCCAGAGCCTGAAACTATTACCATTGCTCCTCAATCCGAAGTTACAGAACCAGAAATTATTGCCCCTGAAGTTTCTACATCAGAACCTGCGGCTGTGCCTTTTTGGATGCAGTCGGAAAGCGATCGCCTCGCCCGTATTGCGGCTCTCGAAGCCACAGCGATCGTCGAGCCAGTACCAGAAGTTAAACCCGCACCTCGCCGCAAAGCCACGATCAAATTTGATGATGATTTCATCTGGTCAGCCGAAGTCCTCGCCTCCCAAGGTCGTCGCCCTGAAGAAATTTCAGTTGAAGAAATCACATGGCTCAATCGTCTCCGCCAAGGTTTAGATAAAACCCGTTTATCCCTAGTTAATCAACTCAAGGCGATCGTTGGACAGGGCCCCCTCAGTGCTGATTCCGTTGATGATATTGAGGCTTTGCTCTTACAAGCCGATGTGGGCGTAAAGGCAACCGATCTGATTATTGCCAAGTTGCAAGACAAACTGCGCAAGGAAGTTCTGCCGCCTGAAGAGGCGATCGCCTATCTCAAACAAATTCTGCGCGAGATGCTAGATGTATCGACACAAAAGAGTGGCGAACCGATTCCCATGTTAATTCCCGAAAAGAATCAACTAAATATTTGGTTGATCACGGGCGTAAATGGGGCAGGGAAAACTACCACCATCGGTAAACTTTCTCACCTCAGCGTCAAGTCTGGTTACAAAACCTTGATCGCGGCGGCTGATACCTTCCGTGCGGCGGCTGTTGAGCAAGTCAAGAGTTGGGGACTACGCTCCAATGTCGATGTAATCTGCAACCCTGCCCAAAATGCCGATCCTGCGGCAGTTGTATTCGATGCGATTAGTGCGGCTCAAGCCAGAGGTACGGAGTTGTTATTAGTGGATACTGCTGGCCGATTGCAAAACAAGAAGAATCTGATGGAAGAACTCAGCAAAATTCGCCGCATTGTCGATAAAAAATCCGCCGATGCCAAAATCGAATCTTTGCTAGTCCTAGACTCTACCCTCGGACAAAATGGACTTAAACAAGCGGAAGTCTTTGCCCAATCCGCAGGCATTACGGGCGTAATTCTCACCAAGCTGGACGGCACGGCAAAAGGTGGTGTGGCGATCGCGGTTGTCCAGCAATTAGGCTTACCGATCAGATTTATTGGTGCTGGTGAAGGTATTGAAGACTTGCGCCCATTTTCCAGCTACGAATTTGTCGAAGCTTTATTAAGTAATTAAATTGAGAGGTGCTTTGCACCTCTCAATTTTAAAAAATTAGTCGTATTTTTTGTCCAACTAAGGCTAAACTGTTTGACTAAATTAGCTTTCACAAAATAGCTTTCCGATAAACCACCTAGCGTTGCAGCATTGGTATGTCTCTATCATTGCCACCTAGAAACAGATCATTCTCACCACAGCCAGACATAGACAATGCGTCTGTAATGGTGATGAAAGATCTCAAAGATCTGCTCAGACGGATGAGTCAGGATCAAAATAAAATCCATGAGCTACTCAGCTTCTTGGGTTACGCTCTCCGCAGCTTTAGTAACCTCAATCAATTTTTAGAACTAATCCCCCTAATTGCCAGCCGCGTAACTGACTCCGATGGTGGTGCGCTCATTTTGTTTAAAGCCAGTGGAATGCGCCTAGAGTCTTTGCATTGCCCTGAGCGCAATCAAGGTGGCATGAAAGCGCAACAGGTCAGAACCGCGATCGAGCGAGCGATTCAACAGGTTTTAACGGGTAGCCCCACCGCCCTTGATGAAATGGTGAGCCGATATTTAGGCGCGGACGTGCATTTATTCGGCACATCGGTATTAGTTAAAAATGTGGTGCGTGGCCGTCTCTATATATTTAGTCGCAAGCCTGATTATGTCTGGACTGATAATAAGCGTAGTTTGATGCGTCTGGTTGCCGATCAAACCTCTGTGGGTTTAGAAAATCATGAACTCACGACGGAATTAATTAAAAAAGAGCGCCAAGATCGGGAGATGGAGATTGGCGCAGAGATTCAGCGTCAGCTTTTGCCGCGCAATTGTCCAAAAATTCAAGGTATTGCGATCGCCGCAAAATGTTGTACTGCCAGCCGAGTTGGGGGCGACTATTACGACTTTATCCCCATGCAAAAGGGCGATCGCTGGAGTTTTGTCATCGGCGATGTCATGGGCAAGGGTGTCCCCGCAGGGCTAATCATGACGATGACACGCGGGATGTTACGCGCCGAAGTATTAAACAATCATACTCCCAGCAAAATTTTGGAACATCTCAATAAAGTGATGTATGAGGATCTCGAAAAATCCCATCGCTTCGTGACCATGTTTTATTCAGAGTACGATCCCGCAACCCAGATTCTTGCCTTTAGTAATGCCGCCCATACGCCTGCATTACATTGGCGAGCTAAAAACCACAGCATTCATGCCCTTGACACCATGGGAGCATTGATTGGGCTAGAGGCTGGCTCTAAATATGAGGAACGGAAGACGCATCTCCATGCTGGTGATGTCGTCATTTATTACACCGATGGTTTTACAGAGGCCGCCAGTCCCGAAGGCGATCGCTTTGATGAAGAAAATCTCCGCAAGGCGCTAGACTGGGCTTGCCAGAATTGTTTCCCCCTTTCCGATGATGTCACCCGTCCTCAAATGATTCTTGACTACATCTTCCAAGAAGTGCAAAACTTTATCGGAGAAGGGCATACTCATACTGATGACATGACTTTAGTGGTTTTGCATATAAACGACAAAACTCTAGAATAAAACTCTGGAACAAAGCTCCAATAAATTATCTAAAACCTAAAAATTAATCCTAAAATCTTATGCTTGATTTTGCTCAACATCTAGTAACAAGTATTGACCTATCATTACTTGATCCTGCGTCGGTTAATCTTGCGAGTCCTGTACACTTCAATATTAGCGATCTTCACGACTACCTAAGTATGGACTTAATTGCTCAACAATTTAAGCAAGATGTGGTTGGAGATCTCGCTAAAGGTTGGGATGGTTTTGTTAAATCTGGTCAAATTTGGGCGATGATAATTGGGGTAATAGTTGGCTATTTATTTAGAAGTATCACAAATTCGTAAGAACCAAAGACAAGTATAGGCGGCGCATTGCGCCGCCTATACTTGTCTTTTTAGCAACAAAAAAGCCATCCTCCGGGATGGCTTTTTTGTTTTGCAATGGCGGAGGACGGATTTGAACCATCGACCTTCGGGTTATGAGCCCGACGAGCTACCAGGCTGCTCTACCCCGCGTCGCTTACTTATTTAATATAACATAGTTTGATTTAAATGCAAGCATTTTTCAAAAATGTTTGTGTTTCACCCCTCCGCAACGCCGTCTTACCTCAGTTGTTTGACCCGGTAAAACCAGGTGGAGCCGAAGCGCTGCGCCTAACTTAAAGTTCCCAGATGCAAGTCTGGTATACTGCGGCGAAGACTGCGAAGACTCCTTAAAAACGATTATCGATCAAGACACATTATCGGTAGTCACGCACGCCACAGAGGAGCTTATTGAAAGTATACATTAAGTGGGGAGAGCAATTTTCTGCTCTATTGCAGAATATCTGCCAGCCAATAAACTAGAGGCGCGATCGCTAGAGCCGGCAAAAAAGAAGCAACCCTGACTTTGGCTAGTTCTAATAAATTTAAACCGAGTCCCAAAAGCATCAAACCGCCCACACCCGTAATAATTAGGACTGGTTGAGCATTGGCAGGATCGGGAAGACTCTGGGCTAAGCCTCCTGCAAGGATAGACATAACTCCTTGATAAAATCCCACGGGTAAAGCTGAAAACCCTACCCCAATACCGTAAGTACTCGCAAATACGATCGAAATAAAACCATCAAGCGCTGATTTAAGGGCAAGGAGGTTATTATCACCCGTCAGTCCATTGTTGAGACTACCAATAATTGCCATTGGCCCAATGCAAAATAGCAGGCTTGCCGCCACAAAGCCTTCGGTAAACTTGCCTTTGCCTTTAAATTTTGCTTTTAACCAATCACCTACCGATTCTAGATGTTTCTCAATCTGACTGAGTTCACCAATCACGCCGCCAATAATTAGAGCGATCAGGGATAAGATTACGCCATCTAAAGCCCCCGCTTTTACTTTGAGTAAGCTATTTGCCATGTTAAGGCTGACAAATATCGTGATTAGCCCGATCGCTTGTTTGAGAATTGGCAAAACTTGCGAAAGAAATTTTCCGCGCAGGATCACCCCTAAAAATGTACCCGCCGCGATCGCGAAAATATTAATCCAAGTACCACTGGTTTTTGTCCAAA
Organism: Pseudanabaena sp. UBA1465; assembly: GCA_002325645.1. Classification (GTDB taxonomy): domain Bacteria; phylum Cyanobacteriota; class Cyanobacteriia; order Pseudanabaenales; family Pseudanabaenaceae; genus Pseudanabaena. Next base: position 37,195 of record DCSN01000138.1, on the reverse strand, counting down.
AATCTAGCATTTAGTTACGATTGCTTCGCCTTTTCATTAAAAATAATAAACGTAAATAATGAGAAGCAGTACTTTGTGGACTCTTGCTAAGTATATATACTTGCATCTTCCATAAAACGCTCAGCGATCCTTATAGTCCTGTAAACCTTTGCAACTTTTTCCCCAATCCCTTGGTTTTACTAAATATAGTAGGGATAACTAACCCATCGATCGTGTTGCGATCGCCTATTTTTGCCATCAATTACAGCCTTGTCTCTCAAGAAGTGGGACTAGGCTATTTTCAAAAACTTAAAAAATTAGGGTTTTAGCCCAAGAGGAGAGCAAAACATGGCTCTAGAGCCTTGCACGGAAATTCCTAATCAAATCAACACCAAACTGCCCGTCCTCAAAGAGCGTGGACAGAGAGAGGTGTTTTGTGGCTTGACAGGTATTGTCTGGTTACATCGCAAAATGCAGGATGCTTTTTTCCTTGTAGTCGGTTCTCGAACCTGCGCCCACTTGATCCAGTCGGCGGCAGGGGTAATGATTTTTGCGGAGCCAAGATTTGGCACAGCCATCCTCGGTGAACGGGATCTAGCTGGACTAGTGGATGCGAACGAAGAACTCGATCGCGTTGTCGATCAGTTACTAGAGCGCCGTCCTGATATTGGCACGTTATTTTTGGTGGGATCATGTCCTTCTGAAGTAATTAAGCTCGATCTCGCCAAAGCTTCGGAACGACTAAACCAAAGATTCTTTCCCAAGGTGAGAATTCTCAATTATTCGGGCAGTGGCATCGAGACGACCTTTACCCAAGGCGAAGATGCTTGTCTAGGCTCAATGGTTCCCGTACTGCCCCGCAGTCAGGATGAGCCTAACCTAATGGTGGTCGGTAGTCTCGCCGATGTGGTGGAAGATCAGTTTCAGCGACTATTCGATAAATTAGGTATTCCTGTTAGCTTCTTCCCGCCGCGTCGGGCTGCCAATTTACCGCCCATTGGTAAAGGGACAAAGCTGCTGTTAGCACAGCCTTTTCTCAGTGATACGGTGCGATCGCTAATTGCACGCGGCGGAACCCTTTTACCATCGCCCTATCCCCTTGGTATCGAAGGCACAACCGCATGGCTAAAAACGGCGGCGGATGCTTGGGGTGTGGATCAGCAGAAATTTGAAGAGGCGATCGCGGCTCCTGTCGCCCGTGCCAAAACTGCTTTGGAGCGATATCGTCAAACCCTCACAGGTCGCAAAGCCTTTCTATTCCCTGATTCGCAATTAGAAATTCCCTTAGCGCGTTTTCTCTCAAGGGAATGTGGTATGGAGCTAGTCGAAGTCGGTACACCCTATATCGATCGCCTGTTGATGGATAGTGAAATTAATCTGTTACCTGCGGGGACAGCCCTATCTGAAGGTCAAGATGTGGAAAAGCAACTCGATCGCTGTCGCGCGGCTCATCCTGATATTACTGTTTGCGGTCTGGGACTTGCCAATCCTCTTGAAGCTGAAGGCATGGCTACGAAATGGTCAATTGAATTAGTATTTTCGCCAATTCAGGGTTATGACCAAGCCGCCGATTTAGCAGAGTTATTTGCGCGTCCCCTTGAGAGAAGAAGAAGATTGACTGTGTAAGAAATAGAGCGCGAAGCGCTCTATTTCTTACATTTATTTTTTATTGATATAAACTATGGAACTAACCCTCTGGACTTACGAAGGTCCTCCCCATGTGGGAGCGATGCGAATTGCGACTGGTATGGAAGGCGTACATTATGTACTCCATGCGCCGCAGGGCGATACCTATGCTGACTTGCTATTTACAATGATCGAAAGGCGCGATCGCCGTCCGCCTGTAACTTACACCACATTCCAAGCTCGCGATCTCGGTGGTGACACCGCCGAAATGGTAAAAACTTCGGTGCGTGATGCTTACGAAAGGTTTAAGCCTCAAGTAATGCTAGTTGGCGAAAGCTGCACTGCTGAATTAATTCAGGATCAACCAGGATCACTTGCTAAAGGCATGGGCTTACCGATTCCGATTGTGAGTTTAGAATTGCCAGCCTATTCCAAGAAGGAAAACTGGGGTGCAAGCGAAACTCTTTATCATTTAGTTCGCACTTTACTGCTGCCTGTTGTGCCGCCGCCCAACACGCCTAGACCTAAAAGAGATCCCCAGATTCGCCCCAAAGCGAACATCATTGGACCAACGGCGCTAGGTTTCCGTTGTCGTGATGATATTAATGAAGTAATTAAATTGCTGGGTGAGATCGGCGTTGATGTGAATGTGGTCGCACCGATGGGCGCAACCCCTGCTGACCTGATACGGATTCCTGATGCGGATTTTAATATTTGCCTCTATCCTGAAATCGCGCTCACCACTTGCACTTGGCTCCATCGCAGTTTCGCGCAACCAACGATTAAGACCGTGCCGATCGGCGTTGGTGCAACCCGTGATTTTATTGCCGAAATTGGTAAAGTCGCGGAAATCGATGTCAGTGAAGCTTTAGCGCGATCGCAATCTGACACCCTCGGCAATTGGGATGTGTCGCGTCTATCCTCATCCGCAAATCCCCATGCTTCGCGTCTGCCTTGGTACTCGCGATCGGTTGACTCCACTTACCTCACAGGTAAACGCGTATTCATCTTTGGTGATGCTACCCATGCCCTCGCCGCCGCCAGAATTGCTACGGAAGAATTAGGCTTTACCCTTGTCGGTATTGGAACCTATAGCCGTGAATTTGCGCGAGAAATTCGTGAAGTTGCCAAGAAACATGGACTCGAAGCCGTAATCAGTGATGACTATTTAGCCGTCGAAGCAAAAGTTGCGGAAGCTGCTCCAGAACTAGTGCTTGGCACTCAGATGGAACGACATATTGCCAAACGCTTGGGTATCCCTTGCGCGGTAATTTCTGCGCCGATTCACGTTCAAGATGTGCCTGCTCGTTACTCACCGCAAATGGGTTGGGAAGGTGCAAACGTGATTTTTGATAGCTGGGTTCATCCTTTGATGATGGGTCTAGAGGAGCATTTGATTGGCATGTTCAAGGAAGACTTTGAGTTTGCCGAAGGACATATGAGCCATTTGCATAGTGCGCCATCGCAGGAATTGCGATCGCCTGAATCGGTAATTGCCCCCACATCTAATTCTATTTCTAATCAAGCCCTGCTAACACCCTTAGCTCAAGAAGTTGAGGGTATAGCTTGGAGTGCTGATGGTGAAGCGGAGTTAAAGAAGATTCCCTTCTTTGTACGCGGTAAAATCAAACGTAATACTGAGAAGTTTGCCAGCGATCGCGGGATCACCTCGATTACTTCAGAAACTCTCTACGAAGCAAAAGCAGCGATCGGAAAGTAAAAGAGATCCCCCTCAATCCCCCTTAAAAAGTGGGAAGAAGAAAATTCTTGATTCTCCCCCCTTTTTAAGGGGGGCTGGGGGGGATCGAAAACTTAAATGTTAGTGTCTATTCATTTATTAACAGGAGTCTATTTTGGCAGTTTTAACAGCACATCCACCATCAGTTACCAAATGTGAAGAATCAGAAGGTAGCGTTCAGGTATTCCAAGATCCATCAATGGTCATTGAAGGTGCTTTAGTCATCGCCGTTTATGGCAAAGGCGGTATCGGCAAATCCACAACATCTTCCAATCTATCCGCAGCCTTCTCTCATCTTGGCAAGCGGGTTTTACAAATTGGTTGCGATCCCAAGCATGACAGCACCTTCACTCTTACTAAGCGGATGGTTCCTACCGTCATCGACGTTCTCGAAACCGTTGACTTCCATTCTGAAGAATTACAAACCGATGACTTCATGTTTGAAGGCTATAACGGCGTGATGTGTATTGAAGCTGGCGGACCTCCTGCGGGTACTGGTTGCGGTGGCTATGTCACAGGGCAAACCGTGAAGCTTCTCAAAGAGCATCATCTACTTGAAGATACCGATGTCGTAATTTTCGATGTATTGGGTGACGTGGTTTGTGGTGGCTTTGCGGCTCCCCTACAACACGCGCATTACTGCTTGATTGTGACTGCTAACGATTTTGATTCTATTTTCGCGATGAATCGGATCGTGGCGGCGATTCAATCCAAAGCCAAGAACTATAAGGTGCGTCTCGGTGGTATTATTGCCAACCGTAGCGAAGGAACCGATCAGATCGACAAGTTCAACGATCGCGTTGGTCTAAAAACCCTTGCCCATTTCCGCACCGTTGATGCGATCCGCCGTAGTCGCTTGAAAAAATGCACAGTGTTTGAAATGGAACCCGATCCTGAAGTTGTCGAAGTACAACAGGAATATCTGAAGCTGGCTAAAGGGATGCTAGAAAATGCTGAACCTTTGTACGCTCAACCCCTCAAGGATCGCGAAATTTTCGACCTCCTAGGTTTTGACTAACCATCAAAAATCTCTAACGCGAGTAAATTCTGGCGATACGATGATTTTATGCAGTAACAAAAAGCGCAGCCATTTGGCTGCGCTTTTTGTTGATTTATTTGGTGCTTTGACCTTCTTCGCGGCTGGATGTCTGGATGTATAGAGTCAGCAAGAAGACGGTAGGTACAAATAGAGCCAAGAGGGTTCCGAGCAGACCGAGAATATTAGTTTCCATAAATTTTGATTTTGAGTGGTTATTTTAAATACTTTGATGACTGCTAATATTCTAAGTTCAAACTTGATTGCTTGTACGAAAAAATTAAAAAACCAAAAAAGAAGGTGATGCAAAGCATCACCTTCTTTTTAGAAATTATGCTTCCCAGAGCTTACTGATATTTTTTTCAAGACGCTCTTCGGCTTCCGCAAAGACTTGAGCAGAATTGTCGAGGATTTCACCCGCGTGCAGTTCTAACAACTTTGTCGAGAGGGCAATGCGATCGCGAGATTCATCAATATCGATAATTACAGCCTTGATCATGTCATTGATTTGAAATACGCGGGTGGGATCGCTGACGGACTTTTGGCTAATCTCTTTGATATGTAGCAAGCCAGACACACCTGAAAACTCTACAAATGCACCAAAAGGACGAATGTTGCTCACCTTACCAGTGATCAGTTGTCCTTTAGACAGTTGACCGATCGCCGCCAGTTTGGCAGCTTGACGGTTAGACAGCACTAGCTTTTTACGGGTTTCATCAGCATCTAGGACGAGAACAGGGATCTGTTTGCCCACCAATTTGGCGAGATCGGTGGCATCGGTGAGGTGCGATCGCGGCACAAAACCACGCAAACCAACGGCATCGACAATGACACCGCCGCTATTAGTACCAATTACCTTAGTTTCAAAGACCTTCGACTCGGTTTGGTAATCCTTTAGAGTTTGCCAAGCTTGCTTGAATAATAGGCGGCGCACCGATAGTTTGACCTCACCATCAGCATTCTGACTACTAATAATCAGAAATTCGTACTCATTTCCGATCGGGAAAGCATCACCAGAGCGCGAAGAACCACTCAGAGTTGCCTCTTCGATGGGGAGAAAACCTAAAGATTTAGCGCCAATATCGACATAAATGCCACTACTTTCGACGGAAACTACCTTACCCTTCACAGTTTGCCCCATGGCAAATTCGTAATTGTGTTCGGCGAGGGCATTGGCAAAATCATCGGCAGAAAAGGGCTGAATATTTGTTGTGGCGTTCATGGATGGGGATAAATATGCTAAAGATGCAAAGCGTTACTTGCGTGTATTTTAATGCAATTGTCTCACAGCGTTATCGAGAAGATGAAGTAAATGGATCTTTTATGAAAATTGCTACGCTTCTTAACATATAGCTGCCGCCCCTCGTTTCTGGTTTTGTACAAAAATAAGGCGGCGCAACGCGCCGCCTTATTTTGTTTGGTTTTTTAGTTTCTGACAGGTTTTAAGCTAATGCACTAAACTAGTAAATAATAAAATCAACCGATATACCGCATCGACAGGGTTATAAGGAGCAACAGGGCGTGATGTCTTCTGGGAAAAAAATCTTTTTGGCAATCTCTGGTTCAACCTTTTGGCGGCGCGTCAAAACGACGGTCGTGAGTTTCGCAATTTTGCAAAGTGTAGCGATCGCTGTGCCTACCTCTGTGCGTGCGGATGGTGAAACTGCTGCAACCATCGGCTATACCGAGCTGCTTTCAAGTGTTAAAGAAAATCGAGTCCAAAAGATCGATATCGAAAGTAATGGCTTAGCGGCGGAAGCGGTTTTAAAAGATGGGCGCAAAGTACGGGTTGACTTGATTGCCCGTGATGGCAATACCGAATTAATGAAGGCGTTACGCGAAAATAGCGTTGATATTGCCGTAAGAGCGCCCCAGCAGCCAACCTTACTTTGGCAACTAGCAAGTACATTTTTTGTACCATTACTATTAATTTTTATCCTATTAATGGTGCTACGCCGCCTGAGCAATGCCCCTGGCGGTCCTGGACAAACCCTCAGTTTTGGCAAAACTAAAGCGAGGTTTTCTCCTGAATCAAAAACGGGGATTTCATTTGAAGATGTCGCGGGTATTGATACTGCTAAAGAAGAGTTACAGGAAGTTGTTACATTTCTTAAACAGCCCGATCGCTTTACGGCTGTGGGCGCAAAAATTCCTAAGGGGGTGTTGTTAATTGGTCCTCCTGGAACTGGTAAGACACTCTTGGCTAAGGCGATCGCGGGGGAAGCAGGAGTGCCATTCTTCTCGCTATCGGGTTCTGAATTTGTCGAAATGTTTGTCGGTGTCGGTGCATCCCGCGTCCGCGATTTATTCCAAAAAGCAAAAGACAATGCCCCCTGTATTATCTTTATTGATGAAATTGATGCGGTCGGTCGTCAACGTGGCGCAGGTATTGGCGGCGGCAATGATGAGCGTGAGCAAACCCTCAACCAAATGCTCACGGAAATGGATGGCTTCCAAGGTAATACAGGCGTAATCGTGGTTGCCGCCACTAATCGTCCTGATGTTTTAGATAGTGCGTTGCTCCGCCCTGGTCGGTTCGATCGCCAAATTACAGTGGACTATCCCGACTATAAGGGTCGTCAAGAAATCCTGAAAGTCCATGCGCGTAATAAAAAGCTGGACGAAAATGTTTCTCTCGAATCGATCGCCCGTTTAACCCCTGGATTTGCGGGTGCGGATTTAGCAAACTTGTTAAATGAGGCAGCCATCTTGACGGCGCGACGCTATAAAGACGCGATCAGTGAGTTAGAAATTGCCGATGCGATCGATCGGATTACCATTGGTTTAAGTATGAAGCCAATGCTTGATAGCTCCAAAAAGCGTTTGGTTGCCTATCATGAGGTTGGTCACGCACTGGTGATGACTCTGCTCAAAAATGCGTCACTGCTCGACAAGATTACAATCGTGCCTCGTTCGGGTGGCATTGGCGGCTTTGCCAAGGGTGTACCCGATGAGGAATATGGCTTAGAGTCGCGATCGCAAATTATCGACACGATCACAATGATGCTCGGTGGACGGGCTGCCGAAGAGGTGGTTTTTGGCGATGCCGAAATTACTACAGGTGCATCGGGTGACTTCCAACAGGTCGCCAGATTAACCCGTCTGATGGTGACTCAATTCGGGATGTCAGATTTAGGTTTAGGTGCTTTGGAATCTGAAAGCGGCGAGGTCTTTTTGGGACGTAACTTTATGCCACAAAGTGATTATTCGATTAAGTTGGGCGATCGCATTGATCGTCAAATTCGCCAAATTGCCCAAACCTGTTACGACACCGCCAAAAAACTCATCGAAGAAAATCGCGATCTATGCGATCGCCTAGTCGATATTTTGCTTGATGTGGAAACCCTCGATGGCGAAGAATTCCGTAAGATCGTCGCCGAATACACCCAATTACCAGAAAAGAAACCTGTTTCCGTCAAGTTTTAACCATTGGATAGATATGGCGCGGACTTCGTCTGCGCCACATCTATTCAACAATTCTGTAAATTACTTAGTCTTGCGTAAGTCCTATAGCAAAAACAACGAATTAGCTTTGACACTCCTCAGCCTGAAGGCGTGAGGATTCCTGATTCAGCGAGACAACTTACTAGATAGACCATTATCTAACTAGCAGAGGTCGAACTCTCCACAGGCGTAGAAATTTGGGTATGCCCTACCCTATTTAATCCAATAGACAAGATATTCAATGCAGCATTATGGTCACGATCCAAAACCGTACCGCAATGACTACATTGATGAGTTCTCTCACTCAGCGTTTTCTTGACAGTTGTGCCACAATTTGAGCAATTCTGGCTTGTATATTGTGGCGGCACTGCGACAGTGACCTTACCAAACACCTTGCCAAAATACTCAACCCAATCCCGAAACATAGACCAGCTTGCATCAGATATTGACTTAGCTAGTTTATGATTCTTGACCATATTCCGCACTTGCAAATCTTCATAGGCAATCAGGTCGTTAGACCGAACCACGCACCTTGCCGTTTTTACCGCAAAGTCTTTACGCTGCCTACTTACTTGCAAATGTTTTCTTGCTAACCGTTTAATCGCTTTACGGCGATTAGCCGATCCCTTTTTACGCTTAGAAACTTTACGTTGCAACTTTTTAAGTTGGCGCTCTGACTTTCTAAGAAATCTAGGATTCTCGACTACTTGACCCTTTGAATCGGTGTAGAAATGATTGAGTCCCACATCTAAACCAATCGTGGTTTGAGTTGGCTCTATCTCCTCCCTGCGGTCAACATCAACACAGAATTGAGCATAGTAACCATCAGCCCGTTTTACTAGCCTGACCCGTTTAATTTGCTCAATTTGATAAAAGTTAAGGTCACGACTGCCAACCAATTTGACTCTGCCAATTTTAAAGCCATCGGTCAAAGTTAGGTATTTCCGATCTTCAGAAAGCTTCCATCCAGAAGTTTTATATTCAACTGAATGACCGCGCTTCTTGAATTTTGGATATCCTTTTTTGCCTGATACTTTCTTTTTGCAGTTATCAAAGAACCGACTAATAGCAGACCACGCTCTCTCTGCACTAGCTTGTCTGGCTGTTGAGTTGAGTTTTTTGGCAAAATCAAACTCCTTAGCTAAGACAGCACAATGCTTATTAAGATCATATTTGTCACTATCTTTTACATCCATCCATAGCCTTAAAGCTTTATTACGCACAAACAGAGCAGTACGAATCGCCTCATCAATGAGACTGTACTGCTCTGTTTTGCCTTTTAGTTTTGCTTCGAGAACTAACATGATTGTTGATATCTTATGCTATGTATTCTAGCACAAGAGCGGTATCTTAATATAAAGCCGTGCTAGAAGCACGGGGTTTTAAACCCAATTTTCTGATAAAAATAGAGAGGAGTCACGATGTGGCTCCTCTCTATTTTTTGGGATTTTTTGGGTTTATCATGACAACGATCGCATATCTTGGCCCCGCAGGTACATATTCAGAAATGGCAGCCTTGCGCTATTTACAGCTTAGCCATCCCGATCTAGAGCATGATTCTTCCAAAATGTGTCCCTATCCCACAATCCCTCAAGCAATTAGGGCGGCAGAGCAGGGGCAAGTAGATATTGCGATCGTCCCCATCGAGAATTCGATCCAAGGCGGCGTGACCATGACCCTCGATAGCCTCTGGCAATCGGAATCTTTGCAAATTCAGCAGGCGATCGTGCTACCGATCGCCCATGCCCTGATTACTCGCGCTGCAAAACTCGAAGATATTAAAACCGTTTATTCCCATCCCCAAGGTCTAGCCCAGTGCCAACAATGGCTTGATCATAATTTGCCAACGGTGCTGCAAATTGCTACGGATTCCACGACTGAGGGTTTACATACCGTTGCTGAAGATCTGACGACGGCGGCGATCGCCTCTCAACGCGCCGCCGAAATCTACAACTTACCGATTTTAGAATTCCCGATTAACGATCAGCCTGATAATGTCACACGCTTTTTGGTATTAGGGCGCACTGCCACCAATACCAAAGGTACACATTCTTCTCTAGCTTTTAGCCTCAAGCGCAATATGCCGGGAGCATTAGTCAAACCCTTATTAGTATTCGCCGATCGCCAAATCAACTTAAGCCGCATCGAGTCACGCCCCACCAAGCGATCGCTTGGTGAATATATTTTCTTCATCGACGTGGAAGCATCGGCAGATACACCAAATTTCCATGAAGCCTTAGCCGAATTACGAACAGTCACCGAAAATCTCAAAATTTTAGGTAGCTATGAGGTTTTCTAAGGTTTAAACTTCGATCTGGAGATCTGGAGATGATGGTTTGATTTTGAGTGAGACAACTTGCCATCAGATTAAGAGATTGCCAAAAGGAACGTATTTGCTTGTTCACCATTTGCCACTGCGTGTAATGGAAAAAATGTTTACCTTGATCACATAGCCATAGGCGATCGCTATCTTTGAGATATGAGCGCCACTTTTGGTAGGAGTTAAGACCACCATTCCCGATCACATAATCATCCTTCGCTCCACATACCAAAATTGGCACAGCGATTTCCGTTGACGCAATATGGTTAGACAATGGCGAGAAGGAATAGGGAACCAACGAATGATCAAGATCCTGCTCAAGTAAATTTGCTAACCAATGCAGCATTTCTTGATCTCGATAACCGAATAAATAAAAAGCCGTCCGCATCAGCATGGTTTCACGACTACAACTCATTAACTGGCGTTGCTCATAATAGTGGCTATGCCAACTAGTCGTTAAATTTATTCCCACTGATAGCAAAGTTAGCGATTGCACATATTCAGGATGTTGTCGCGTATATAGCCAACCAATCAACCCTGCAATGCCATGCCCCACTAGATGCACTGCACCTTGGCAAGACTGTAAGTACTCATGCAACGACGCGATCGCCAGATTTAGATCAACTGGCTCATCAGGATCTTGGCAATATTCCCATTGTGCGATCGCGTATTGCTTCGATAGCGATCGAAGTAGCGGCAGATCAAACCGACGTAAAGCTTGACTAGTGCAAATACTAACAACTTGGGGAGAAGGAGATTGTCTAAAGGTCATATTATTGAGAATTTATCTTATTAAAATCTTGAAATGAGACTCATTAAATCAAATTTGCCACAAAGTAATAGGAAAAGGTTGAGTGACAAAAGCCTATTTACTAAATACCGCACATAAATACTGCAAAGGAATTTTGCAAACATTCTGTCACTCAAGCAAACAACGCATTTGAACTATGAACACTGAAACGGTGCTGAGTCAAACTTCCGTATCAAGGCTTCACTGATGTCACCTTAACTTTATTGAATATAATTGTCAATAGATGGAAATAAAGTAGCTATAGAGATGGCTGGCTATTTTTTGTGATTGTGTCTAAAGTCCTCAGTGCTGATATTTAAGTGAGATACTTGATCTATATTTTGGAAGTAGCAAGGCGCTTGTTCCGCATCAACACATTTGCCCCCTCATTAGTTTGCTCAATCACTAATAGCGGTGTGGGCTTAGCCGTCTGATCCCAACTAATTATTGCTAGCCGACCTTGGATCGTGGGTTGCCAATTGCGATTTGCATCTGATGCAACCACAAAGTTTTCCAGCCCCGCCGCTAAGTCCTTAAGAATACTTTGTGACCCATGAGCAGGGATTTTTGCAAGCTTTACATGGATGCGAAACAGAACACGGATCTGCGAATCATCATGATGTTCGGGTTGATAGGACACATCAAAAGTTACATCAATCTTACGAACATTACCGCGATCCTGCTCCGTTGGCATCAATGCAGGGGCAACCTTTTGACGAAGATTGACCTTAATTTGCGCCAAAATAATTTCGCAGAAATAAGGCTCTTCCATTCGCATACTGAGGTAATCCAAATTAAACTCACGCGAATGAATCAAATCAGGATTGCACTCATGCTCATCAATGGTATGCAATGCTAATTTCAGCTTTTTAGCCAGTTCGTTAGTTTTAATCTTTTCGATCTTGAGTTGGTTTCGAGTTTTTCTTAGTTGCCAGTAATGATAAGCCGTTGCCCCGATCGCTCCCCATAGCAACACCAGTAGCAAGCTCACACCGACTGTGTTTTGTAGTTGCAGAGTTGATTGTTCTAGAAAAACGATAAAACTACGATCTTCAGTTTTCATCGTTGTTACAACTTTTGATGCGTACAACATAACCAATGCACCAATTACTTAAGTAGAAATTTTATTTATGTAGAAACTTGAGAAGGTTGCGCTTGTAAAAAAATCTTGTCAAATTATTCCCCACTAAGACTATTCCCATAGTTCAATCCTAAATTAATTATAGCAATGCAAGTTTTGCTGATCCAAAGCGAGAAAGAGTCGGCGCTTTGCGCCGCCTTTATCTCTACTCAATCTATTTTGGTCAAACTAGCAATTTTCCATTTGCCATCCTCAAACCGAAAATTACAAACATATCGACCTCTTGATGGCTGAGACTGCGATCGATCAATCTTGCCATTAATGTAAAGTTTCGGACTTTCAAAAATCTCGACCGTCAAATTCGCCTGATTGTCTTGAATACCAAAGGCTCCTGCTCGACTTACCCGAAAATCACCATAGCTATAAAAAGCATTATTATTTTGCAGCCAATCCACCGAGCCTTTGCGGTTTTTATAGGCTTCACCTGTGGTGAGTTCGGACAATAGTTGCAGGTTAAAGGGGGGCGCAAATATTTGATTTTTTGCTGCCACTAAATTGTTAACGATATCTAAGGCTTCTGACTCCGATAAAGGCGCGATCGCGGGTTTAGTCGGCTTAGTCGGCGTAGGTGGTATGGGACTAGCAGTGGGAGAAGGCGTAGGCGTAGGACTAGGACTAGATGTCTCAAGAGGCGTTGAGGGACTAGCGACAGGTGTGGAGTCTGGGCTGGGCGCGATCGCTGGTTTACTAGTGGCATTATTGGCGACAGGACTCAAGGTACTAGAACTATTGCGAGTTGCCATCACTGCCCCGATCGCGATCGCCGTTGCAAAGGCGGCTACCCAAACCGCAATCCACAAGCCTTTATTACTAGAATTATGATCTTGATTTGAGGTGGATACTTGTACCGTGTATTGTGGTGGGGCTGCGTAGGGATCATGATGGCGATTGACAGGAGTAGTTGGCAGTGTGGTGGGGGCTGGTAATGGCTGAATTAAAGGTTGAATTGGCTGAATTGGCTGAATTGGTGGAACTGATGGCGGTGAATAGGCGATCGCAGGATTATAGGGCTGTGTCGGCAACACTTTGGGAGCAGCCTCATTACCCAAATCATTACCACTATTTGTATTAACAATCGTGGACTGAACTCCATATTGGGGCGGCACTATTTGGGGCGGCGCTATTTGGGGCGGCACTGTTTGATGGGTTGGTAAATGATGCGATCCCAAGGATGCTAAGACTTGACGGATTTCTGATGCAGATTCATAACGATCTTTGTAGTGATAGCGGGTCATTTTAGTGAGTACCCCTACTAGCCCCGACTTATTTGGCACAAGATGCTGCCAGATTAATTCCCCTGTTTGATAGTCTTCCTGCAATTCACGCGGATGTAAGCCAGTGAGCGCCTGAATGCCAATAACCCCGATCGCATACAAATCGCTGTTAGGACGCGGTTTGCCTTGGGCTTGCTCACTGGGCATATAACCTAAAGTGCCGATTGCCACCGTGGCTACAGTTTGCCCCTCTTGATTCATCTGCGTTTGTACCTGCTTAATCGCCCCAAAATCGATCAGCACGAACTTACCGTCAGATTTACGGCGAATAATATTATCTGGCTTAATATCGCGGTGAATTACGCCATGACTATGGGTATATTCCAAAATGCTTAATAAATCATCTAATATTTGGATTACTTGGGCTTCACCCAGCCGATAGCCGCGTACTAATTCCGATTCTAGCGATCGCCCTTCGACAAATTCTTCCACTAAATAAAATTCCCCAGCCTGCTCAAAATAGGCAAGTAAACGGGGAATGCGATCGTGATCTCCCAACTGCGCGAGGGTTTGCGCCTCAGTCGTAAATAAGCGATTGGCTATTTTGAGATATTCGCGATCGCCACTAGCAGGCTGTAGATGTTTCACAACACAAAGCGGCTCATTGGGGATGCGCGTATCATGAGCCAGATAAGTATGCCCAAACCCGCCTTCACCTAATTTGCTGGCAATGCGATAGCGCCCATCCAGTAATTGACCAATCATGCTTGCTCACTCCAACTGTGCAATAAATATAGCAAAAGATATATTAAGGGCGGCGCTTTGCACCGCCCTTAATATTCCAAAATCGAGATATATGCAGAGTTAAGCTTCCTGCTGCTTTTATCTCCTTACGAGTACACCTTGGTTTATGATGGTTAGGCTGTACTCCTCAAAGTGCTTATGTCCAAAAACGACATAGCCTAGAATAGGTATATAGCTTTTAGAGATAGTTTGTAGACAAGGACTAGTAAACTACTAGCCGCACCTGTTGTTTTGATGATTTATGGCTAGATACACTCAACATTTCTTAGTTGAAATCGCTCCCGAAAACCTACATTCAACGATCATTAGAACGTTGGAGTCTTGTGGCTTGGCAATTACCTATGAAACTGATGACTATGTAATTGCTCAAGAAATAGAGACGAATGCAACATTTGCCAAAATGGTTACAGTAGAAGTCTTGATCCATCGTTCTGAGATTACAGGCAATCAGGCAAAATTGACTAGCGTTACCAAAAATTCTGAATTGCCATTGAGGGTCAATAACTACTGTCATGGAATCTCTGATCGTATTTCTAAGGCTTTCTGTGACAGTCCAGCATGGAAATTACTAGAAGTTACAGCAGGATATTAGACAGTATTAATCGAATAAATGGCAAATTATTATCGTGTACTCGCCGAAAATCGTCAGGCTAGATTTAATTATGAAATCCTCGAAACCCACGAAGCAGGGATCGAGCTACTTGGTACTGAGGTTAAATCTATAAAAGGGGGAAAAGCCAATCTACGCGATGCTTACGGCATTGTGCGGAAGGGGCAGATCATGCTGCTGAATATGTATATTTCGCCGCACCATACGACTAGTGTGTACTTTAACCATGAGCCAACCCGCACCCGTCGCCTATTGCTGCATAAGGACGAAATCCGAAAGTTGATTGTGGCGGTGCAACAAAAGGGCTTAACTCTTGTACCCCTTAAGGTTTATCAAAAGGAAGGCTGGATTAAGGTGGATCTAGCGTTAGTGCGCCAAAAGAAACTCCACGATAAGCGCGAAGATATGAAAAAACGCGATGATAAACGTGATATTGAACGAGTTATGAAAAATCATTAAAAATTAAATGAAAATCAAAAAATATTCGTTTATTTGTACTGATCTGTAAATTAGCGATTGTTTCCAAAACTTGTGGTAGTTTAAAAAATACACTGTAGTCTTGTTGACCCAAATCAAGGTGATACATTGCAGCTCTAAAAATTAAAAAGTTATTATGCCTGCGCCATCTCAATTTGCTATTAATCTTAGTGAAAAATTTCCAAATCTAACGAACTCACCCATTCTAGAGGCTGTGATTCATTGGGAAGCTCATGCTAGTAAGCCGTTAGAGCAAATATCATTAAAGGACTTGCTAACTAAGCGATTGCCTGAATACCCCATTATTCAGCCTCAATATGGTATAGAAGTTAAAATAGAAGGTACATCTGATGATAGATCTCAATTCTCACAGCATACACAATGGAATGGCTTTAGGCTTGAAGATAACCCCAAAAATTATGTAGCTCAATTTACCCATACTGGAATTGCTTTTAGTAGAGTTCAATCATATGAAAGTTGGGAAAACTTTAAGACCGAAGCTTTGCGGGTCTGGGATGTTTTTGTAGAATTAGCAGAGCCGCAAGCGATCCGCCGATTAGGAGTCCGATTCATTAACCGAATTCTTTTAAAACAAGATGAGTCAATTTCAACCTATCTTACAAGTGAGCCATATAGACTTTCTGGGCTAGAAATATCTCCAAAATCGTTTTTTTACCAAGATACTTACCAAGTTAGTAATTATCCCTATCAAATTAACTTAGTTCGTACTATTCAACCCAATCAAACTGGATCAGGAAGTGAGCAAGCGTTGATTGTAGATATTGATGTCTTTACAAATGAAGTTTCTAGGATTCAAGAGGATTTAAACCAACAACTTGCTGAAATGCGTTGGCTTAAGAATAAAATATTTTTCAGTAATATAACTAATACCGCCTTAAATAATTTTGGGAGTTAAGTCATGATCACAGCTATACGAGGAAATACAGAAACTGCTGTTTATATTGACGCAACTACCCAAAATCAAAAAGAGTACTTTGATCAGTCTGTGACTTTGGGTAAGCGATCAGCGTATAACGAGCTAGTTTGCTTTTGGGAAGAGTGTAAATCTCCCAATTGGGATGGTTATAATGCTTTTGCTGTTCAAGAGGTAACTTTATATAAAGCTTATTTGTTCATTCATTCATTACCTCTAGGCTACCCTTTACCTTCAATTGGGGCTGAGCCAGATGGTCATTTAACTCTGGAATGGTACAGCAATCCGCGATGGATACTGTCAGTTAGCATTAGCCCCGAAGGTATATTGTATTACGCAGCTCTTTTTGATAACAAATCTGAGCAAGGATCGGAGGATTTTTGGGGAGAAATCCCCCCAGTTATCTTGGGATTAATCAATAAAGTTAAGGGAATAACGGTTTAAAGAGCATGATCGATGCTAATCATGTCCCTGATGTTAATGATGACGAAATCTTAGCCCGATATGCAATGCAAAGTAGCCATTTTCGATCTAGCGATCAAACCGCTAAGCCTGAACTGTTTATGCCCCATCCTTATCAGGAATTATCATTAACTAGATACCTTGATACAACTATTGAAGAAGTTTTGTCGTTAGGTGAGAAAACGGCTAAAAAACTAAGTAAAACTCTTTATGGTAGGGCTGACATTGAGACAATCAAATGTAAAGTTGTCTCTTTACAGGTAGTTAAAGACCCAACACCAGATAATCCCAACCACGTCAATATTAAAGGATTTCCTCTTGAGAAACAAGAGCAGAAGGTAATTGCACTGAAATTAGCTGCTGCTGCCAAATTTTATCCAATACAATAAATAATCTGCTTTTAATGGGTTGCCATCATTTCTAATTGGTAGAGATTGGCATATAAACCATTTTTAGAAATTAGCTGATCGTGATTGCCTGATTCGATCACTTCACCTTGTTTGAGAACGAGAATGCGATCGACATTGCGGATCGTCGATAAACGGTGGGCGATGATGATCGTGGTGCGATCGCGTAGTAAACGATCTAAAGCCTGTTGGATCAAAAACTCGGTACTGACATCAAGGCTTGCCGTTGCTTCATCGAGAATCAAAATGCGGGGATCGCGAATCGCGGCTCTGGCAAACGCGAGTAATTGCTTTTGTCCGCCTGATAAATTAGTACCTCGTTCGCGCACTTGGGTATCATAGGCTTCTGGTAACTCTTGGATGAATTGATCAACATTCATCAACTCGGCAGCTTCGACCACCTGCTCGATCGCATAGTCTTCACCGAGCGTAATATTTTCCTTGATATCCCCAGAAAATAAAAAGGCATCTTGCAAAATTACGCCCACATAGTGCCGCAATTCTGCTTGGGTGATTTCGCGAATATCGATGCCATCGATTAAAATACGTCCCTTAGTTGGTTCATACAGGCGAGTGAGCAGCCGAATGATTGAGCTTTTGCCTGCCCCAGTTGGCCCCACGAGGGCAATTTTTTCACCAGCCCTCAGCGTGAAGTTAATATCCTTAAGTACATATTCATCGGGCTTGTAACCAAACCACACATGCTCGAAGCAAATCTCGCCAGAACCGTCAAGGGGTAAAGATTTAGGATGTTCAGGATCTCGAATTTCGATCGGTTCTTGCAAAATTGCATTGATGCGTTCAACAGCCGTAAATCCTGCTTGAATGGTGGTGAATTTCTCGGCTAACTGACGAATTGGGTCGAAGAGACGCTGCGAAAACAATATAAAGGCTGACAGTTCGCCAAAGGTGAGGTTATTCTGGACAATTTGTCCGCCGCCTAGCCAGAGTACGCCCGCGATCGCCACCAGTGCAATCCATTCCAGCGTCGCCGACACTGCCGAATCATGGAAAACCGTGCGATTTACCTCATCAACATATTTCTGATTGACCTTGAGATGTTGGGCGGAGTTAAATTTTTCGCGGCGAAATAACTGGACAATATTTGCGCCAATAATATTTTCTTGGAGAATCGAGTTGAGTTCGGATAGGCGATCGCGTGCTTTAAAATTCGCCTTGCGATATTCGTACTGAAAATAAACGATTAAAGCCGTGACAGGTAAAACCATCATCACCAGCAGCAGTGCTAAGTCCCACCGTAACAAAAACATGAATATGGCGATGGTGGCGATCGCCGCCAGATCGCTGAGAACACCCACAGCACCAGTGGCAAAAACATCCCCCAAAGCCTCCACATCGCTAGTTAGGCGGGTGATCAGCTTGCCCACAGGCGTACGGTCAAAAAAACTGGTCGATAAAGAAGTGACATGACGAAATAAATCTTGGCGAATATCCGCCGTAATTTTTTGTCCGACCTCTTGCACCAAGTAGCCCTGCCATGCCTGAAACGTTAGTCTCACTGCAATCGTGAGCAGTATAACTACACAAATCCATCGCAAGCCAAACAAATCGCTGTTCTTAATTGGTCCATCGATCGCCTGCTGTACAAGAATAGGCTGCACCGCACTAGCGATCGATAAAGGCACAAGTAACAACAGCGATATCAGAAGATTTCGAGAATTTTGCTTTGCATAGGGCAGCAGACTCAACAGTAATCGCCAATCATTACTCTTGGAACGATTTACAGGTTGAGTCTTAGCAGAGCTATCTGTGGAGGTATTAGGCACTATTCGAGATCTCTATTACCAGGGTTGCGAGAAGGATCGCTGTTCAGGAAGCCAAAAACAAACAAACTGATGAAGAATATGACAGTGATGTAGACCACTATTTTTAAAGTGAGCATATATAAATAATCTCCGTATAAATATTTAAGAATTCATTTAAGAATTCATCCTATGTTAAATCTTATAGGAAAAGATGGGAATTCCTGATACTTCCTTAAGAATCGCTATTTTGGGTTGAGTATAAATACTTAAGCCTTAAATACTTTTCCTAAAAGTTGCGATCGCTCTATATATAGAGACAACTGACTAGCGATCGCCTGTAATAATTTTTGATCCAAAGCAGAGAAAGCAAGCGTGATTTCTTGCACATTTTGGATCGTAATGGAAATATCTTCAACTTTACGATTTATTAACTGAAACACCCCAATCGTTCTTTGTTGAGAATCAAACATTGGCACTGCTAAAACCGAACGAGTGTGATATTCAATATCATAATCGAAGGTTTTGTGATGGCGGTAGCTGGCATCCTCTGGTAAATCATGGGCATCGGATAAATTAATAGTCTCTCCAGTTAAGGCCACATAGCCAACAATACTATCTTGATTAAGGGGAACGGCAAAATTGACTAATGAGCGATCGGGTTGCGAAGAATTTTGGGAAACTTCAAAACAGACTGTATGCACGGGAGTAGAGCGATCAATTAAATAAATACTGCCTGCATCACTCCTAGTCATTTTGCGGACTGTCCCTAAGGCTAACTCTAAAAGCAGCCTTAAGTCATCAATATTTGATATAGAAATAGCCAAAGCAAGCAAATCATTGAGCAGACATTTGTAATAATGCAGTTGCTCTATTAATAGCTGAGGATTTGCATGGAGAATATCTTCAGATGTATCTATTTGCTCGCCAAAATCAGGAGTCATGGATGTCGCCAATATCTTTGTAATGTCCTGCTCAATCTAAATAAACCCTAAACGAAATTTATATTTTATTTAAATAAAATCTAAGTCTTGGTAATTAGCCTTAGCAATACAATCTATGCGAACAATACTAGCAAAACCACCCAAAAAAATATTAAAAATCAAAACTTAGGAAACTTACAGCGCTTTGCGCTTTCTTAAAAACCAGATAAATTTTCAAAAAGCTTGCTTTGCAAGCTTTTTGAAAATTTAGGGTTTCGCAATTTAATCCTCTTCGTCCTCAAATTGCAAATCGTCAATCGAATAGACATCTGGCCAAACCGATGCGCCATGTTCATAAATATCAATACCAACAAGATCCGCTTCAGGATTAACTCGTAGTAGTCCGAAGTATTTGAGCGAACTAAACATGATCAAAGAGAAGATAACGACAAAAATAATAATTGCCGCCACCCCAAAGAGTTGGACTCCAAGCAGGTCAAATCCGCCGCCTAGAAATAGCCCAGCTTTCTTATTGATCGTCAGGGCTGGATGACCAAATAAGCCCACCGCAATCACTCCCAACATACCGCAAGCGCCATGGACAGCAAATGCCCCCACAGGATCATCAATCTCAAACCACTCGATGATATCTACTACTACTAATACAAGTACACCCGCCACTAATCCGATCAAGGCTGCGGCCCAAGGCATCACATAGGCACAACCTGCGGTCACACCAACTAATCCAGCCAGTGAGCCATTCAGTCCACAAAATAAATGCCATTGCCGAAAGCGAAAATAGATGTAGAGGAGTGAGGCGATCGCGCCCGTCGAAGCTGCTAGGGTTGTATTTACGGCAATTAAGCTGATCAGCCCCGGATTGCTCAGGGTCAAGGTTGAGCCACAATTAAACCCATACCAGCCAAACCATAAAATCATTGTGCCAATGGTGGCATAGCCAAGATTATGGGCGGGTGGGATTTGTCCCCATACTCGATTAGGACGTGGACCGAGTAAATATGCGCCAATGAGAGATGTCCATCCACCCACCATATGCACAACGGCACTGCCTGCAAAATCATGAAAGCTGAGTTTATTCAGCCAACCGCCATTGTTCCAGACCCAATGCACAATCATGGGATACATGACAGCACCCATGATAAAAGCATAAATTAAATCTCCTTTAAAATTGGTACGCTCAGCCATTGCGCCTGTGGTGATTGTGCTGGCGGTGGCGGAGAAGGCAAACTGAAAAAAGAAAAGAGATAACGTGCTGACTGGCGCAGTGGAACCGCCTGCACCCATTGCGTATTCGATCGCCCCATTATTGAAAGTAAAAGCATTATTTAAAAAAAATCCGTCTACTCCCCAAAAACCATTACTAGTTGTCCCAAAGGCGATCGCAAAACCTGTAGTCCACCATGCCAGAAGTGTGATTGCGGCATCAACAAAGTTTTCAGTTAATGTATTGACAACGGCGGTCTGTCTGACTAGCCCTGCCTCTAGCATGGCAAATCCGCATTGCATAAAAAATACTAAAAACCCCGTCATTAGTACCCAACTGGTATCAACAGATAGCTTGAGATCACCTGTGGATTTACTTAAGGATTCCAAAGTACCTGTCTCGATCGCGTGAGTAATTTCTGGTGTAAATGCGGCAAATATGGCTGCCCCGATCGCGATCGCTAAAAATCGCGCCCAATGATTCTTTTTTGTGATTATCTTTGCCATGACGATATCCATACACCACTATTTGGCCTGTAGAATTGATGAATATAGCGATCGTCTGTAAATAAAGTAGGTTGGCGATCGCTATATCAGCAAAGCCGTAATTCCTTATACGTTTAAGGCTGATCCGTAAAAGTGTCGATTAGTACAGTCAAGATCACACCTCAGCTTTTGTGATCACTGTCACAGGACAGTTGGCAAACGATCGCAAGTTTAGCGTGAGCTTAGTCACTGCTGAGAGAAGCAAAAAGAACCATAATTTGATTACTAGCGACGTATCTACATAAATTTCTCCCCGCAAGAATGCCTCCTGCGGGTTTTTTGTGGTTTGAAATAGACATTACAGCGCTTTGCGCTTTCTTAAAACCCAGAAATATTTCTGTACTACTCAATGCATCAATAGGCTGTAAAACCCAAGAATTAGTATTGCGCCGCAATACTAATTCTTGGGCGGGAAGGGAGTATCTGAAAACTTCGTTACAATGTTATGGAGAAAGCTACCAACTGAGAGAATTATGTATTTAACATGGCTAGATAGCAATTCATGGCTGATTGAAATTGCAGGCAAACGGATCTTGCTCGACCCTTGGCTAGTTGATGCTCTGATGTTTGGCAATGCTGCATGGTTTTTTAAATCTGAGCGCCTTACTCCCAGAGAAATCCCTGTAAATATTGATTTGATTTTGCTATCTCAAGGACTGGAAGACCATGCCCATCCAGCAACCCTTAAACAACTCGATCGCCAAATTCCTGTAGTGGGTTCACCTAGTGCCGCCAAATTAGTTAGCGAATTAGGCTATACCCAAGTTACATCCCTCGCTCACGGTGAAGTCTTTACTATTCCTCATCTTTTGGAAATCAGGGCTGTCGTCGGTTCACCAACGGGACCGACGACCCTAGAAAATGGATATATTTTAAAGGATTTAGTAGATGGAACTTCCATTTATTATGAACCTCATGGCTATCATTCCCCATCGATTCAAGAATTTGCGCCTGTCGATGTGGTGATCACGCCAACTATTGACTTAAAACTCCCTCTAGTCGGCACTGTCATTAAAGGTCAACAGGGTGCTGTGCAGATAGCTAAGTGGCTAAAACCTCAAGTCATTTTGCCAACTGCCGCAGGTGGAGATTTATCCTATAGTGGCTTCCTGCTCAAGTTGCTTAAAGCCGAAGGAACTGTTGAATCATTGCGATCGCTATTTATCGCAAATAACATTCACACTCAAATCATCGAACCAAAACCTTGGGACCGCTTTGAAGTTCCTCTTCAAAAACTTACAACAATCTAGAATTTATAGGACTTACGCAAAAGTTGTGAAGACCCTCACCCCTAGCCCCTCTCCCAAAGGAGGAGAGGGGAACAAGAAAAAGCTCTTACTCCCCTTCTCCCTTTCTGGGAGAAGGGGGTGGGGGATGAGGGCAATTTAGAGTTTGCGTAAGTCCTAATTTACTTCTAATTCTAATATCTCTGGCAAATATAGTTGGGAATTATTATCAAGCAGTAGATAGGTTTCCATTTCACCTCTACCTTTGATCAATACCTTACCGCGATGCCAGAAAGTATATTTATCTTTAAGTAATTCATAGGTTGCTTCTGTGACTTGAATGGAACCCGCTAAGCCGTGGGATTCCATTCGACTCGCAAGATTGACGGCATCTCCCCACAGATCATAGATAAACTTACGGATACCAATTACACCTGCGACAACCGATCCTGTATTAATGCCAATTCGTAATTGAAATGCAGTACCATCATCACCTCGCTTGAAGTTTGAGATTTCTCGCTGCATCGCTAAAGCCATCTCCGCGATCGCCTCTGCATGATCGGGGCGAGCAGTGGGCAAGCCGCCAACGACCATATAGGCATCGCCAATGGTTTTGATTTTCTCTAATCCCAACTCATCGGCAAGTCGATCAAAAGAAGAGAAAATACCATTAAGTTTATTGACTAGTTCATTGGGAGAAACGCTGGTGGCTAGGGCTGTGAAGTCCACAATATCAGCAAATAAAATGGTGACATTATCTGATCTAGAAGCGATCGTACTATTCCCATGCTTTAGTTGATGCACGATCGCTTTCGGTAAGATATTTAATAATAGGTTTTCTGATTTTTCTTGCTCAGCTTTAAGAGCCTGCTCTGATTGTTTGCGTTCTGTAATATCTTGAACAATACCTTCATAGGAAATAAAATTCCCGTGATCATCATAAATAGCACTGGCACTAATTAAAATCCAAATGATACTGCGATCGCTTTTGTAAGCTAAAGTTTCAAAGCTAACCAAAGAGCCATGAGTTTCTAGTTCTTCTAGAAATTCTTGATAATGCTCAGGCTTCACAAATAGGCGATCGGAATCTAAGGCAATGCCAGTGAGTAGCTCCGTTGGTGATTCGTATCCATAAATTTTTGCAAGGGCAGGATTAGCATTGATATAACATCCATCGGGCTGTGCTTGGAAAATGCCCTCAATGGCATGTTCAAAAATACTGCGATACTTCTCTTCCGCTTCACGGAGTGAGTCTTCAATTTTCTTTTGATGACTAATATCAATAATTACGCCATCCCAAACCGTATCCCCATTCTCTTGGCGATGGGGCTGCGAGATGATGCGTACCCATTTCACATTCACAAATAAGCTAGAGACGCGATATTCATGCTCAAAAAAACTTAATTCTTCGGCGGACTTTCGCACAATTTCATTCAGTTTAGCCCGATCTTCAGGATGAGCCATATCAAATACCCATTCCAAATGCTCCGAGAATTCCTCTACGGAAATACCAAATATTTCCTGAGTACGGGGGCTAATATAGGGCATTGAGACTTCGCCATCAGGGTGCAGAACGGCTCGATAAACTACCCCCGGCACATTGTCCGCGATCGCTGAAAATCTTTGTTGACTCTCTCGGAGCAGTATTTCCGCCTGTTGCCTTTCCGCCGCTTCATTTTGGAGACGTTTGATCGTTTTTTGTAACTGAATCGTGCGCTGTTCAATGCGCTGCTCTAATAGTTCATTGGCTTCTCGCAACGCTCCTTCCACATTTAATAAATCTGCCTGTGTTTTGATCAATCTCTGGTTTGACTTAAACAGTTTCGCCATTGCGGCCCGAGTAATTTCAGGAGCAAGCTGATTGCGCCCTTTGCCATGTCCTCGCCCTAATAATTCGGCGATCGTAAATTCTAGCTCTTGAGAATCTTTTTCTAATTGCCAACTTTGGTGAATACCTTGGGGAATTTCCGCCAGCATTTCCGTGATCACATTGGATGATTTACTCCGTAATTCCTCTACCCCTAGCCAAGGCATTGGTTTAATGGGGTCAACTGTATAAATCACTTCCAATTTGCCCGTCGATGAGACTTCCGCAATCCGACAGGCTGTAGAGACATGATGGTTATGCTCAATTACAATTCTTCCCGCAGGCGTAAACATACTCTGCCCATAGGCCGCTTGTCGCACTGGTCCAACATCAAAGGTTTGAGCAGTTTCTACTGCCAACTTCCACAAAAACATTTGGGTATAGGCTGTTTGCATAACGGTATTAATGGCTGGCGCTTGACCATTATTATTACCAAACCATGCGGCTGCCTTCCGCAAAAAATCTTGATTTTGCGGAATATCGAGCCCCTGAAAATAATTGGCACTAGCTAGATGCCCTGTGAGGGATGATGGATAAAAACCTTGACTAAGTTGATGCAGATCTACATCGGTTAAGCGCATCGATAGCACAGGAATATCTCTCGCTTTGATATCGGCTAAGGCGTATTGCTGGAGGAAGGTGACAGAATTATCGGGAGTGAGGGTGCTAATGACAATATCAGGAGCAATATTCTTGATTTTGGCAATGCTATCTTGATAGTCATGAATATTACGAGGCACATAGTCTTCGCACAATAACAAGCCATTTTGTTGCTTAAGTTGAGCGCGAATAATTTTGTTAACTGTCCGTGAGTAAATGCCATCTGTGCCAATCAAATAAATGCGATCGCCCTTATTTTGTCCTAACCAAGTAATTGCAGGCTGGACAACTTGATTTGGACATGCACCTGTATAAAATATATTTTTAGAAAATTCTAATCCTTCATAGGCATAGGGATACCAGAGTTGAGCATGTTGCTTTTCGAGGATGGGAATCAGGCTTTTTCTGGCTGAAGATGTACAGCACCCAAATAAGTGGCTGATATCAAGTTCATCAAGAAAATATTTTATTTGAACTGCAATGTTCTGTTCATGGGGAGTCATATCAAAAACAACTGGCTCAATTGTTTTGCCTAATATGCCTCCAGACTGATTGATCTCGGCGATCGCCATCAATGCTGTTTCTTTGACCAACTCCTCTCTAAAACTTAAGTTACCACTCAGAAAGTGCGTAATCCCAACTCGGATGACATCAGCCCCATTGTTACTTTCAGTATTTAAGGACTTAGCCTCTCGATTCATGATGGTCGATACTCCTTAGATTACGCAGCTAAACTAAATTCAATGACAAGATCAAATATGTATTTGTTCACCTTATCTTATTCTTTAATCATTTATATAGCGTTTACCAGTCCAGTGAAGTGCGCGGTTGTTTCTCTGCTTTTGGCGGGGAAATAATCCTATCTACCTCACTTGCTTGGAAAACGCTATATATCATTAATATTTATTCTTGTCCAAAAATATAGTTTTACTTACCCAAGAAGCGATTTGCGACACGAATCACCGCAAATCGTCTTCTGGTTTTATGTCCTCACAAGACTAACGACAGCCATAACAAATACTAAACAAATACTAAACAAATTGTTAAAGAGAGACAAAAACTCTTATGTAGCCTCCTCCGATTTTAATTTAACTTGATCGCTTACAAATTATGTTAGGCGAAATGGCTCAAACTCAAATGTCAATAATAAACCTAATGGATTGGAGGTATAGTCGTAGCTACCTATATTAGGCCAAATCAAAACCCGAATAGTGAAAGGCGACGCTCTGCGTCGCCTTTCACTATTCGGGTTTTATGTCCTAACGAGAATGGCGATCGCTATACTACAAAGCAATTGGGGCAAGTTGTTTAAGATTAATCAGGTTGATCTTCAAAATTAGCGATCGCTACTAAGATTTAATACATTCGTCAACACATGATTGGTCACATGATTAACGGCATCCGTGATTGATTGATTTAGCGATAACAACATTTCAGCGCGATTTGTATCCAAATCCTCTAAATCCAAACTGACACAATCATGCAAGTTCAAACCAGCAAATCTTTTTTTCAGCCAATCAATTTCCGCAACCAATGATCGCGTGATGATCAAGATCGGCAAATTTGAGAGCATCTCTAACTGACTAATCGTTTCTAGATGCATCAATAACAGCTTATTATCACCGTCTAACAAAAATAAATCTGGTTGCCAAATTTTAGACAACACATCACATTGGGACAAATCATCAGCTTCCAGTAAGCAATGCCCCAATTCTTGGATCAGGTTAATAATGATATCGTCTAGATTCTGATCTAAATATAAAAACTTTAGCGATTTAGGAAGGGTCGCATAGTGGGGCAGAAAAATATTTAATTCCGTCGGTTTAATTGGCTTCAGCAAAATTCCATCGGCTTGATGAGCGTGAATTCTTGGCTCATCTGCGCGTTTCATCATCACCATCCGAATATGCTGGGTGAGTGGATCGCCCTTGAGTAGCGCCAAAACATCCCAACCTGATAGCATTGGCAAATCTGGACTCAACAAAATCAAACAAGGTTGTAACCGCCTTGCCTTTTCTAAGGCTTCAGGGCCCGATCGCGCCACTACTACTTGGTATTCCACATCAGCCAAAGTATTTCTTAGCCAGTCCACCGCCTCCGATGAAGTTTCGACAATTAAAACCAAGCGGTTACGAATCCCATCATTATCAATGCGCGTAGTTGGGGCATCAGAGTTGCTGGTCTCAGGGGGCAGCAAAATCGTAAATTGGCTACCCACATCCACTTGAGAAACAAAGGTAATATCGCCACCATGTAAACGGGCTAGATGTCTAGTTAGCAGCAGACTTGAGCCTGTCCCTTCAAAGCGTCGAGTCAACACGTTTTCCATCTGTTGAAACTTTTGAAAGACTAAACATTGCTTTTCTTCGGGAATCCCAATCCCTTGATCCCATACAGTAATTGCCATCCAACCTTCCCACCACCGCACAGTAATCCCAATTTTAGGAGAGTTAGTTGGTAAATCACCAACTAGTCCCGACGGTAAAACGCTAAATTTAAACGCATTGGATAGTAAATTCACCAGCATTTGTTGCAATCTCGCTTCATCTGCATTCACAGTCTGAATAGTTGGATCAATATCCAGATTAACCTCCAATTCCCAACCTTCTTCAAAATTATAATTACGAGCAATTGTTGAGTCTTGATGAATTAGTTTGCGAATCTGTTGAATACTTTTCAGGCAAACATCTTTGACAGAGATAGTTTCAGAATATAGCTCTAATTGCCCTGCCTCCGCTTTGGCTAGGTCAAAAATATTGTCAATGATCGAAACTAATTGGCGACCACTTTGATGAATCATTTTTACATAGCGACTTTGGCGATCGTTAAGTTCCCCAAAAGTATTATTGCTAAGTAAGCTAGCAATGCCAATCACCGAAGTTAAGGGCGTTTTTAATTCATGGTTAATGCAGGCTAAAAACTCATCCTTGAGCCGACTCAACCCCGATAGCTCTTGAGCAAGATTTTTTTGAGCAGTAATATCGTAGGCGATCGCCATGTCTAATCCTTGGAAACTGCCTTGCAAAGCGACATTAATCACCTGCCAAGTGAAGGATTCCCCATCGGTTGTACAAAATTGATGGGTCGAGGGCAAATTCTCAGGAATTAATTGCCCAAAATCTCCTAAGGCATGAATGTCTACCTTGGTTTGAACAGCGATCGCGCGATTATCTAAATGTCCCGTTGCCGATCTAGCAACAATCTCATCTAGACTATTACGCCACGCAGAGTTCATACCCACAACCTGCCCGTGAATATCACTCACCATTACAGGCAAAGGTAACTGATAAATCAGGGGCAGCAAGAGTGAAATTGCCGATGGCTGCTCATCTTGATTATTTTGGACTAGGGCGCGTAATACAATCGAGGTCTCTAACAGCCCCGTAAATTGCCCCTTGCTATCCACCAAAGCCCAAGTTTCTGCTGAATGCCGATATTGCGAAATTCTTTGTAGAAAATCCGCAGTAGTCATTGACATCAAAATTGCGGGTAACGGCTCCAGATCAATGTCTTCTAAAGCGATCGCAGGTGCAACAAACGTACAAATATCTGCGCCAGTTTGCCAATTTAATAGGCAACGCGCACTAAATAAACCTTGGGGCTGATCATAATGATCCAGCACCACGACGCTAGGCCAGCCCTTTTTCAAAAGATTTAAAGCCTCAGAAATTTTGGCAGACAATCGACACATTGCCACCACAGACTGTCCATATATTTCTAAAGACTGATTTAAGATAAGGGAATCCATATACTGCAACCCTTACGGGTTATTGTTAATAAGTGTCGTTTGTCACTAATGTCTGATATGTTTTTCTACATAATACAGTCACCAATTTCACATAACTTTGCTATTTAAGTGCGAAAATAAAGCTTAAGATAAACCTCCTGCCATTCCAAACACCGATAGCCCGTGCCTGTCTTGACTAATCTCCAAGTATGCTGTTTGGTGGCTGAAACTGATGTCAGCCAAACAAAATCTAATCTCGTAAGATTTTTGCCTGAAGATCGATATAATCTCACGATTGTATCGGACTTAGAATCTCTTGTAAGTTTATTAACAAAACCGCAAAATATACAAGATTGTTTAGTTATATTCAGAGATGTTGAGGCTATTGTCGATCGCCTCGGTATGCTCAAGATATTTATCCCTACCATACTTGTTCTAGAAGATCTCTATGAACAAAGCGAACCTCATGAACAAAGTGAATCAAAAGACTTTTATCGAGCCAGTATTAGCATTAGCTGCGATCAGCTCCATGATTTGCCCACCATTATCGATCAGGCGATCGCCACCTTCATCAAGATTTCCCCACAAGTTCGCCATCAAGTCTATGTCAATATTCCCGATAGTCCACTTTCTGAATCCTTAAGTGTCCAACAACAAAGATTATCCAATAAACTAAATGAGCGATTAGGGTATTTGGGGGTGTATTACAAACGCGATTCACGGCTATTTCTCAGAAACCTATCTCCTGAAGATAGGAAAGAGTATATCGGGCGCTTAAAAAACATATATCGATCAATTATCCTAGAATATTTCTTAGAAAAAACTAATGACTTAAATCAAAAAATTGATGAATTCGTTAATCTTTCTTTTTTTGCAGATATTTCTGTCTCACAGGTTCTCGAAATTCATATGGAACTAATGGACGATTTTGCTAAACAGTTAAGACTAGAAGGTAGAAACGATGAAATTTTATTAGATTATCGGATTACGCTAATTGATATGATTGCCCATCTTTGTGAACTATACCGCCGTTCTATCCCCAGATCCTAAACTAGAATCCCAATTCCAAATAAAATCCCAATCAGAATTGGTATTTATATGAACAACCATCTCAAATCTTGAAACTTTATCAATATTTGCTTGTAACTCCAGACTAAATGCAAAAATTTATTCTATAGAAGTTTAAGAGATTAATTTATAAATAGCCGAAGCACACCCAATTAATGAAATGATTCGTAAAACCTACGTCCTTAAACTATATGTCGCAGGCAACACCCCCAACTCAGTACGGGCGTTGAAAATGCTCAACGATATCCTTGAAAAAGAGTTTCAGGGAGTTTATACATTGAAGGTAATTGATGTGCTAAAAAACCCACAATTAGCTGAAGAAGACAAGATATTAGCGACACCGACTTTAGCGAAGGTTTTACCACCACCCGTTAGAAAAATTATCGGCGACTTGTCCGATCGCGAAAAAGTGTTAATCGGCTTAGATCTACTATATGAGGAATTAATTGGCAATGACTAGCTCCAGTAACCCAAATAATAACAACAACAATAACGATAATAAAAGACAAGAGCTAGGCGTACAAAAGTTACGCACCATGATTGAAGGGTTAGATGACATTACTCATGGTGGACTACCAAAGGGGAGATCTACGCTCGTAAGCGGTACTTCTGGTACTGGCAAAACACTTTTATCAATGCAATTTCTTTATAACGGCATTACGGGATTAGACGAACATGGCGTATTTGTCACCTTTGAAGAATCTCCCTCCGACATTATCAAAAATGCCTATAGCTTTAATTGGGATCTCCAAGAGTTAATCGATCAAGGCCGATTATTTATCCTTGATGCCTCTCCCGATCCTGAAGGTCAAGAAGTAGTCGGTGATTTTGATCTATCGGCTTTGATCGAGCGCATTCAATATGCAATCATTAAATACAAAGCAAAACGGATCTCTATTGATTCGATGACCGCCATATTTCAGCAATATGACTCCCTCGGCTTAGTGCGCCGCGAGATTTTCCGTATCGTCGCCCGACTGAAGTCCCTAGGTGTCACCACAGTGATGACTACCGAGCGCGAACTAGAATATGGTCCTGTGGCAAGATTTGGGGTTGAAGAATTTGTTTCTGATAATGTCATTATCCTGAGAAATGTTTTGGATGGAGAACGCCGCCATCGTACCGCCGAAATCCTCAAGCTACGCGGTACAACCCACATGAAAGGCGAGTTCCCCTTTACGATGACCAGTAAAGGCATCAATATCTTCCCGTTAGGAGCAATGCGCCTTACTCAAAAGTCTTCTAATACCAGAGTATCTTCGGGTATTATCACCCTAGATGAAATGTGTGGCGGTGGATATTTCAAAGATTCAATCATCTTGACCACTGGAGCAACAGGGACTGGTAAAACCCTGATGGTCAGTAAGTTTATTGAAAATGGTTGTGAAAATGGTGAACGAGCCATCCTGTTTGCCTACGAAGAGTCCCGTCAACAATTGACCCGTAACGCTTCTTCTTGGGGTACTGATTTCGATAAGTGGGAAAGTTCAGGTTTACTAAAAATTATCTGTGTATATCCTGAGTCCTCTGGCTTAGAAGATCATTTGCAAGTAATTAAGTCCGAAATTGAGTCATTTAAGCCATCTCGCATCGCGATCGACTCTCTTTCGGCACTCGCTAGAGGTGTTAGCAACAATACCTTCCGCCAGTTCGTAATTGGTCTGACAGGCTATGTCAAACAAGAAGAAATCACTGGCTTATTTACCAACACCACCGATCAGTTTATGGGTTCGCATTCGATTACCGAATCCCACATTTCCACAATTACCGACACGATCATTCTGCTGCAATATGTAGAAATTCGCGGTCAAATGTCTCGCGCTGTCAACGTCTTCAAAATGCGTGGTTCACGCCATGACAGCCGTATTCGTGAATATATCATCACCGATCAAGGCGCACAGATTAAGGATTCCTTCCAAGGTTTTGAAAGGATTCTCAGTGGCTCCCCCACAAGAGTATCAGTTGATGAAAAATCTGAATTATCTCGGATTATTCGCGGAGTATCAGTGGAACCTCTTGAATAAAAAAGTGGGGCAGAAGCCCCACCTTTTTATTCACAGCTTTATTCACAGCTTTATTCACAGCCTAGAGACTCACGGGTATCAACCCCTGTCTTAGAATTAATTCCTGAAGCTGTCACACATAACTTCTTGACCTGAGCGACATCTAGAAGTGCATTAGTAAAATCAGCACCAACTACATCGACATTGTCAAAGGTTGATTGCAGCATATTCGCATCGACGAGAATAGCATCGCTTAGATTAACATTCTTAAATCTAGAGACATAGGATATTCCTGAACTGAAATCAACACCATGTAAGTTAGCTCCATCAAGAAGAACTCCATTAAATAATGCACCTCGTAGATCAGCGTTACTAAAATTAGTATTTTTTAAAATAGCATTTGTAAATTCTGATTTAATAAGACTTTTTCCAGAAAAGTCTTCACCTCCCGCCGCATTTAAAATAGATTTGGTAACGCTAGAAGAACTGGCGGCTTGAGCAGAAACTGGGATTAAAAATATTGCTATGGCAAACATCAAACACACTATTAGTCGGTAATATTTCATAAATTATTAAGAACAATTTTTTGTATTGCTAAAATAGAAATGTAAGCTTTGTTTAGGATATAAAACCCAAAAGATAAGTGGCGGCGCGAAGCCATGCCACTTATCTTTTGGATTAGGCGATCGCTTTTTACTTTGATTAATCAAAAAAATAAAAGGGGC
>DCSN01000138.1:0-4478 GCA_002325645.1 Pseudanabaena sp. UBA1465 | reverse complement strand
GCCCCTTTTATTTTTTTGATTAAATTAATTACCCATTTGGCGACGAAGAGCTTCTAGCTCGGCATCGATCGCTGCACCAACACTTGGTCTTGCTGCATCCGATGGAGGCAACGCGCCTTGAGGTGTGGGACTACTAGAGATCATCTTGGCTTTGAGGGCGGCGAGTTCATCATCGACACCGCTACCAGCTTCAAGTTGAGCAAACTGAGATTCGAGATTGTCCATCCCAAGCTCAGAACTAGCACTTGCCTTAGCCTCGGCCATTAATACACGCTCTTCCATGCGCTCAAAGGTCGCAGCAGCAGAGTTAGTATTTACCTTGCCCAACATATTGTTGAGATTTTCCTGAGCCTTAGCCGATTGCATCCGCGCCTTCAGCATTTCTTTCTTGGTTTTCGCCTCAGAAATCTTGCCTTCGATCGCAATTAAATTTTTCTTGAGTAGCTCCACTTGACCTGATTGTTGATCCAAGCCTGCCTTCAGGGTTGCAGCAGAATCAGCATGGGTTTTCTTGCGACTGAGAGCTTCTCTTGCTAGGTTTTCGTCCCCTTTTTGGAGAGCTAGCATGGCTCGTTTTTCCCATTCTTGAGCCTGAGTTGCACTTTGATTATATTGTTGCTCTTGGCGCTTGAGGGCAGCCATTGATTGCGCGACAGCTTGACGCAATTGCACCAAATCTTCTTGCATATCAATGATTGATTGCTCCAGAATTTTTTCTGGATCTTCAGCAGCCGTAACCATTGCATTTACATTGGACTTGACCACCATACCAATGCGATCGAGTAATCCCATAATCCTGTCCTTTGCGTTAGGGAGTAAATTGTTTACATAGTATCATGAACGAAAAACATCGGCGCTACAAAGCAACACCGATGTTTTTGTAACTTGTTTTTATCAATATAGCAGCTCCGGGATTTGAACCCGGGACCTACGGATTATGAGACCGTCGCTCTAACCACCTGAGCCAAGCTGCCCCGTCTGTAAATATAACATAGCTAACGTAATATTTTGAAATATTTAGCTCAAAATTTTAATTCTTTTAAAACCCAAATAAAGGCGGCGATTTGTGCGGCTTTCAATTGTTTGGGTTAATGCAAGTGGCGATCGCTACTCTCTTGAGCTATAAAAAACAAGCTTTAGGGTTAGCCTTTGGAAAGACAAACTCTGTCACCAGTACATACTAAAATGACTCATAGAAAAGATTTCAACATTTCTTAATCTCTACTGATTGCATAGTTAAATCTCTATTCTTGACAAATCAAAGGTTACATTCAAGGTCACAAAATCTATGGTCGCAACCCCTAACACCACAAGCGCAGCCACTCCCGCCTTCCAATATGACTTTCGCGAAGGCATTCAGTACTTTGGCGAACCGTTGGAGGGGTTCGACGAACTCGGACGGGTTCCTGTCCTTAGTCCTGATCAATCTGGTGTTACCGATCCCAGCGATCGCGCCGCCGTATTTCAAACATTATTAGCTGCCGACGCTTTACGCTATCTCACCTTACAAGTTACTGCGAGCAAAGCATCAGGACATCCTGGAGGATTTGCCAGCAGTGCTGAGGCTGTTGCTGCGTTCTATATGCTCGGTCACAAGAATATGCCGACAGAAGTGGGACACCATGCCCCTGGTTATTACAGCGCCATGTTTTTAGATCGCTCCCTCGAAGATATGGGAATTAATACTGTTACGCAAATGCGCGATCGCTACCGCGAAAAGCATGGCTTACTCGGTCACTTGTCGGGCTATATCCCCGGAATTCTGGCTCCTGCGGGACCTTTGGGACAGGGACAGCATTTTGCGATGGCAGGCGCACTTTTGCATCCTGATAAGCTTTTTCCTGTAACTATGGGTGACGGTGGCTTGGGTGAACCCTATCCGATCAGTGCGATCGCCCATTTCCATACCGCCTATCCTGAAGTTACCAATTTTGTACCAATTTTGGTGTGGAATGGATATAGCCAAGAGCATCACAGCATGGTTTCCACCAAAACTAATGCCGAGATGCTTGCCTTCTGGAAAGGTAATGGCTTTGATGAAGTGATTCTTGTCGATGCTAAGGATTTTGACGATCAAAATCAAACAGGGAATTATATTGATAGTACCGCCTTCTCTTTGAAACAACGTCTTGCCTTTACCGAAGCCGTTCTTGTAGGTGCAGATAAAGCTGCCAAACTTGCCTTCGGTGGCAAACTGACCGTATTTATCATTAAGCAACTCAAGGGCGCTGGCGTTCACGCTCGTGGCGCAAAATCCCATAACCTCTATGCCCACCACACCCTCGATAATGCCGATGTAATTGCGGGTTTAAAATCTCGCGCCCTCAATCCTGAAGCATGGCAAACCGTCAGCACCAATTTGCAATGGGCTGGTGGTGGTTCTTCTTCTAAAACCGCCGTTACCGAGTCCGTACTACCCTTAACGGATTTGGGAACCTTGCCCTTAGAAGAATATGCCGTTGGTGGAGAAGCGAAGATTGCCACAACCGCAATGGGTCGTCTGGTTGGCTATGTTGGACAAACTGATAAGCGGTTCATCGTCACTAATGCTGATGGGAATGAAGCTTCAGGTATTGCCAATATCAACCAAGCTCTGAAAATCAATCACCCCACTACTGATGATCTCTATAACCAAGCCCCTGGTGGGCAGGTTTACGAACCTCTGAATGAGGATGCTTGTGCTGGTTTAGCGGTTGGTTTAGCGCTATTTGGTAGCCGTACTCTTTGGTGTTCCTATGAATCCTTTGCGATTAATGGACTTCCCATTTGGCAAACTGTGACTCAAGCAATGGCAGAGTTGCGCCGTCCCACCCCTGCAACTGTGTGTTTATTCACCGCAGGGGCTTTGGAACAAGGTCGTAACGGATGGACACACCAACGTCCTGAAATCGAAGGTTACTTTGCATCGATGATGCGGAATGGTAATATCTTCCCTCTCTTCCCTCTCGATGCCAATAGCATTCAAGTTTGTTATGACTGGGCTTTGAAAGCTGTCAACAAAGGAGTGGTCATTACCGCCAGTAAATCACCTCTTCCCATTCGCACGACCTTCGAGCAGAATCGTCAAGCTCTGGAAACAGGCGCGATCGCTTTACAAGAAATCGCAGGTAGCAAGAAGGTGGTCTTTGCGGTTATCGGTGACATGATGCTATTGCCTGTGTACGAAGCAGCCCAAAAGCTTGCCGAGCAAGGTATCGGTTCTAAGATTGTCTCGATTGTTAGCCCCCGTCGCCTCTATCGGTCAACCGATGTGGCTTGGGATACTTGCTCTGAGCCAGATGGCAAGTTCCTCAGTGATGCTGATTTTGATGCATTATTTAGTGGTGATGCTCTGATTGGTGTTGTCGGTGGTGCTTCGGCAATGCTTGAGCCTGTGATGCTGCGTAGTAACAGCAAGCGCGATGTCTTCTCATGGAAGCGTGGCGAAACTACGGCTTCGGCGGGTCAGTTGTTTGATTTCAATGGCATGAATGCTGATGCTATTAGCGATCGGGCTAAGCAGTTACTTGCCTAAACTTTGAAGGGATGTTTTGCTCATCAAAACATCCCTTTTTACAGCATAAACCGATCGCGCTTTTGCTAAAAGTAAAATCATGATTAGAGGGGCGATCGCATTAAATGATATTCAGCAATTTGTCAATGTCTTGCTGGTTGCGCCATGCGCCGAATATACGATTTAGTCTTGCTAGTCTTGCGCTTTTATCTTTAGGTTTGTCTGCTTCAATTTCCAGAAATACTGTTCCATCAGGAATATTAACTATATCTAGCAGTTGAATCGTTTGCCCTGATTTAATGCCTTGAATTTGCAGTTTCATAGTTTTACAGCAACAGTAACGTATTGCTAGAGTGACATATCTGTCTGAAATGGTTTGGGGCGATCGCCTATCCATCTCACATAAACAGCGATCGCTTCTCAAATAATCACATCACAAGGCGATCGCTATTTGCCAAAAGTAAAACCGCGATCGCCTAATTTGTTTTTATTTACCTATTTAGCAGCTATGTATGGAAGGATTGTGTTACTACAAGATAATGAAGGCTCAGATTCCTTTACAGGTAAATCGTAAATTTTGTAGGTCTGCATTGAGTCTTTCGGTACGGAAACGTCTCATGCGTGGTTTTGGCAATTCTAGGCTTGCTAGAGAGTCGGTACAGTCTCAAAGCCTTGAAAAAGCCTCTTATGACGATCAAGTATTAGTGCTGTCTGAAAATGACGCGCAGAAGCTTGTGGAAATGATGGTTAATCCTCCTAAACCATCGAGTGCGTTAATTGCCCTGTTAAAAGGCGGATCAGTTTAATAGTTCATGAGCTATGTAATTAAGTCTTTAACTGAGAGTGGATTCACTAAAAGCGATTTAAGAAAGTTATCGTTTGATTGTGGTAATGCTGATGATGAGCAGGAGTTAGCGATTTATATCAAGCGATATGCTTTAACAAATGATCAGTCGGGATGTGCAAAAACTTTTGTAGCGATCGC
>DCSN01000134.1:11083-18245 GCA_002325645.1 Pseudanabaena sp. UBA1465 | reverse complement strand
AAGGGGGGAGAATAAATTAAATTTTCTTCTTCCCCCTTTTTAAGGGGGATTGAGGGGGATCATTAGTAACTCGCGCTATAGCTGACAACTTGTGTGTACACCGTAGCCCATTGGGAGAGAGGCTAGGGGTGAGGGTCTTTAATTTTAGTAATTAATGGAGAGATAGAAAATCATGTTAGCAGTAGCAGTTTTAGCGGCGGGTAAAGGAACACGCATGAAGTCCGCCTTGCCCAAGGTATTACAACCTCTCGGCGGTAAATCTTTAGTGGAGCGAGTTCTCAATGTAACTGATGCCCTGAAAGCCGATCGCCGCATTGCGATCATTGGATATTGTAGCGATCAGGTTCGGGCTGCCCTTACTGATTATCCTCATTTAGAATTTGCCGAACAAGCGGAACAATTGGGAACGGGTCATGCGATTCAGCAATTATTAGAACCCTTAGCAGATTTCGCAGGTGAATTAGTCGTGCTTACGGGTGACTCGCCTTTGATGCGAACAGAAACAATCCAAGCCTTAATCGATAGCCATCGACAACATCAAGCATCTGCAACCGTACTCACCGCAATTCTGCCCAATCCTACGGGCTATGGTCGTGTATTTTGCGATCGCGACATGAAGATCGAACGCATTGTCGAGCATCGTGATTGTAATCCCGAACAACTTCTCAATCAAAGAGTGAGTACAGGAGTCTATTGTTTTGATTGGCAAGAATTAGCTCAGGCTTTGCCCAAACTCACCACCAATAATGCTCAAAAAGAATATTATTTAACGGAAGTATTTGATTATTTAAAATCCGTTTATGCCAGTGATTTAGAAGATCCCGATGAAAGCCTTGGCATTAATGATCGCATCCAGTTAGCTCATGCCTACGATGTTCTGCAAAAGAGAGCTAGAGAAAAATGGATGCGGGCTGGTGTGACGATGTTACTTCCTGAAACGATTACCATTGATGATCAAGTGGAACTGGCTCCCAATGTGATTATCGAGCCACATTCCCATTTGCGCGGTAATACCAAAGTTGGCTCAGGTTCGATCATTGGCCCATCCAGTATGCTCTCCAATAGTATTGTTGGTGAAAATAGCACGATTCAATTCTCGGTAATCGAAGATAGTCAAATTGCCGATAACTGTCGCATTGGTCCCTTTGCGCGGATTCGTGGTGAGTCGGTAGTGGGCGAAAAATGTCGCATCGGTAACTTTGTGGAATTGAAAAATGCCAAGGTCGGCGATCGCACCAATGCCGCCCATTTGAGCTATCTCGGTGATGCGACGCTTGGCAAGCAAGTAAATATTGGCGCTGGCACGATTACCGCCAATTATGATGGCTTCACAAAACATCAAACTATAATCGGCGATCGCAGCAAGACGGGTTCCAATTCCGTACTAGTTGCCCCGATTCACATCGGAGAAAATGTGAATATCGCCGCAGGTTCTACAGTTGTAGAAAATGTGGCTGATAATTCCTTGGCGATCGCTAGAGCCAAACAAGTTGTGAAACCCGATTATTACGATCAAGAAGGTAAGAAAAAAGTTTAATCAAGAGATAGCGCTTTGCGCTATCTCTTGATCTGCCAACATTCTCTAGCAATTTCCCAATCTTCTTGAGTATGAATCACTAAAACTCGCACAGCAGAATCGGTTGCCGCAATATCCACATCGATCGCCCGTTGATTATTTTTCTCCAAATCTAGCTTTAGCCCTAAAAACTCAAATCCTGCACAGGCGGCGGCTCTAATGTCTGGCGCATTTTCGCCCACACCTGCCGTAAAAACTAGGGCATCTAAACCGCCGAGACTGGCTAACATTGAACCAATATGCGATCGCAAGCTATGCACATACACATCAAAGGCAAGTTGCGCTTGAGCATTACCCTCGGCGATCGCCTCAAGAATTGGGCGTAAATCCCCAGAAATTCCTGAAATTCCTAATAACCCTGATTCGCGATTGAGTAAACGATCTAGTTTTTCTACATCCATATCGGGTTGACGCAGTAAATGGATCAGAATCCCTGCATCAATAGA
Source organism: Pseudanabaena sp. UBA1465 (assembly GCA_002325645.1). Classification (GTDB taxonomy): domain Bacteria; phylum Cyanobacteriota; class Cyanobacteriia; order Pseudanabaenales; family Pseudanabaenaceae; genus Pseudanabaena. Next base: position 16,223 of record DCSN01000134.1, on the reverse strand, counting down.
ACCAGAACGACTGCCCATCACCAAGCCTTCAAGAGGTGTAAATCCCATAGTTGTATCAATACTACGACCATTGCGAATCGCGGCTAAAGAGCAACCATTCCCTAAATGACAGGTAATCAGGCGTAAGTCGTTAACTGGGCGATTGAGCATTTGGGCGGTGCGATCGCGGCAATATTGGTGGCTGATCCCATGAAATCCATAGCGACGAATTCCTTGCTCTGCGTATTTGGTAGGAATGGCGTAGGTGTAGGCGGCAGGAGATAAGTGGGCGTGAAAAGCAGTATCAAATACCGCAACTTGGGGAATATTTCCAAATACATTTTCCGTTGCAGCAATACCTTCTAAATTCGCAGGATTATGGACAGGGGCAAAGACTGAGAGTTTTGCGATCGCCGCTTTTACTTCCGTATTAATCACAGTACTTTGGCGATATTCTGCGCCGCCATGTACCACCCGATGCCCGATGATATCTACATCTACAGGCTCTTTGATCACTGCGGTTTCTCCATCCCACAGAGTTTCTAACATATGCGCGATAATCTTGGGGCGAGAAGTTGCGGCAATTTCTTCTTGGAGAACTTTGCCCTGATGGTTTTTAACTTTGATTTCGGCAAATCCAGTATGGTGCGTCCAGTCCACCATCGCTTCCCAAATTGGTTTAGGTGGTGTGTCAGGAAACACATTTTCTAAATCATACAAACAACTTTTTTGGCTACTCGAGCCTGCATTGAGAACTAATATTTTCATTGTTTTGAATGTTCGCTGATTTTTTGTTTTGAAATGAGTATGCACTCATTTCAAAACAAAAAATCGGCGAACATCTAAAAAATCAGCACCGCGCCGCCCTTAAAAAATTAAGGGCGATCGCGATACAGTTTAAAATATTAGGAACATAGACAAAATTCAAAAAAACTAAAAATAAAACAAACTAAGCAAGTTTTATGTCAGAAGCTATTCTTTTCAACTCTTTTTTCTGGACTGCCGTAATCTTACTGGCGATCGCCACTGGTGGTGTTGGCTATCTTACTTATCTAGAATGGCAAGATCGTCGCCGTCGTGGTGGAAAAAGTTAAACCACTCATAAAGGTGATTCGATAGCCAAGGAGTATGCCAAGCCAGACCGAGATTTATGGTTTCCACAAATTTTTCAGGCAAGTCAGCAGCATTACTAGCTACACAGAACTTAAAAGTTTTCACCTGTTCCCATTGCTTGAGGTGTTTTAATACCCGCACGATCGCCTGACGATAGGGATGATTTGGCTCACCGTACCAGTCCTCAAAAACCTCATTAGAGCTATCAAAGCCTAAATGGACAATCGTGAACTTATAATCAAGCCCTTTCGCTGAATTTTGATTGAGTAAAAGATTTTCAGACGTATCTTGAGAATCGGCATTAGCAAATAAATTAGCCAACACGCTAGATGTTTCCTCTTGCAAGAGCAGATCATTAGTCCTCGCAACATCTCGCAACTGATCCAGGAATTCAGGCGCTCTATTCTCTGTCCAATGGACTCCTAGAGTCACTAACTTGGTCTGCAACAGCAAATGCCCCAGTTTTTTGGCTTTAGTTTCCAGATAGCGCAAGTTATGCTCATTGGTCTCAATTAGTAGCGGCAATCGTCCTACTATTTCAATATCAAAACCTTTAAGCCCAGCAATTTTACGCGGATTATTTGTAATCAGACGCATCTTTTTGATCCCCAGATCATGCAAAATCTGCGCTCCGATCCCATAGGTACGCAGATCTGCACCAAAGCCAAGCTTTTCATTGGCTTCAACTGTATCTAGTCCACCATCTTGCAGGGAATAAGCCTTGATTTTATTAATCAAGCCAATCCCACGCCCTTCTTGCCGTAGATAAATAACTACGCCCCAATTGGCAAATTCGATCATTTTCAATGCGCTTTGTAACTGTCCACGACAATCACAACGCAATGATCCAAGGGCATCGCCAGTCAGACATTCGGAATGAACGCGCACTAAAACTTCATTCTCAGGAAAATCTTGCAGATCACCTTTGACGATCGCCAAATGCTCAGTATTATCGAGGGTATTGCGATAACCATACACCCGAAAGTTACCAAATAAAGATGGCAGACTCGCGATCGCCTCTCGCTTCACAAAGCGATCGTGGGACAAACGGTAACTAATCAGATCGGCAATGCTAATTAACTTCAAGTTATGCAGCTTGGCATATTCGATGAGTTCAGGTAGCCGCGCCATCGAGCCATCATCATTCTGAATTTCGCAAATGACACCCGCAGGATATAGACCCGACATTTGCGCGAGATCTACCGCCGCTTCAGTATGTCCTGCTCGCTTGAGTACACCTCCATCCTTTGCCCTTAAGGGAAACACATGTCCTGGACGACGGAGATCGCTAGGGCGAGTATTTGGATTGATTGCTGCTTGAATAGTCCGCGAACGATCCTCGGCGGAAATACCTGTGGAAGTGCCTTCTAACGCATCAATACTCACAGTGAAAGCAGTTTGTTGGCTGTCGGTATTACGATCAACCATCAATGGCAAATCTAGTTGATCGAGGCGATCGCCCGTCATCGCCAAACAAATCAGACCCCGCGCCTTGACTGCCATAAAATTCACCATTTCAGGTGTGGCAAACTGGGCTGCACCAATCAGATCGCCTTCATTTTCACGGTTTTCATCATCGACAACGACAATGAGGCGACCAGATTTGAGGTCGTTAAGAGCATCGGGAATAGAATCAAATTGAAACTTTGTCAAGGCTTACTATCAGGATTTCTAGCTATTTAGCTCTATCATATAACAATCTTTATAATGGTTGAGCCAGAAAAAATAAAGAACACAAAATACTCTCTATAAAATACTCTCTATATTTAATTATGTCCAGCTACTCATATAATTTTTTTATTTAAACTATTAAGACTTTATTTGATAACTATTACGTTTGATTTGATTGATTTAATGTCTTAAATTAAGACGTTATACATATATTTGAAAATCTTTTAAAAATTCATATATTTGCTTAGTTTTATTTCTGAATTTATGACAGATTCTTAGATAAGATATTACCAAATTCAAAAACTTATTCGGAACATTTAAGTTATACCTACAGTCTCTTCTTAGGGTATACACAAATGTATATAGGAGAAAAAATCAAAATGGTAAATCAATCTCGACGTTCTAGCACTGCATTACTTGTCGCTGTTAGCTTTATTGGTAGTTCAGCAATTCCTTTAATTAGTGCAACATCTGCATTTGCTCAAACCACATTTAATGATGTACCTACGAACTATTGGGCGCAACCTTTCATTCAAGAGTTGGCTTCTAGAGATATTCTTAAAGGATTTCCCGATGGAGGATTTCGTCCAAATGATCCCGTAACCAGAGCACAATTTGCCGCAATTATTAATAAAGCAACCAACAAATCACCAATTCGTGGGGGAGTAACTTTTGTTGATGTTTCTTCTAACTATTGGGCTGCATCAGCAATTCAGAAATCATATATAACAGGCTTTTTATCTGGATACCCTGGTAATGTTTTTGAGCCTTCCCAAAATATTCCTCGCGTCCAGATCTTAGTATCCCTAGCGAATGGACTTAACTACTCCGCTAGTCAAGCCCCTGAAACGATTTTACAAACCTATTCCGATTCGGCTAGTATTCCTAACTACGCTAGAAATAGTGTAGCCGCAGCAACGGAAAATCGTTTGGTAGTTAACTATCCAAATGTGATGTTCTTGAATCCTAACCAGACGGCTACTAGGGCTGAAGTGGCTGCCTTTATCTATCAAGCCTTAGTGAGATCGGGGCAGGTCAACGCGATCGCATCTCCCTATATCGTTGGGCAAACCAACCCTACACCACCCGTCCAAAATCAAGTCCGAATTCCCGCAGGCAATACAATCGCTGTGCAGTATTCCAAGGATAAGATTTTGCTGGGGCCTGATGAAAAAGTGCCTTTGATTCTCACTGTGGCGCAAAATATTGCTAATTCTCAAGGCGTGATTTTAATTCCTGCGGGTACACAAGTGGTCGGAGAACTGCGTACTGTATCAGGCGGATCTCAATTTTTTGCAAGTGAGCTAGTATTTGCCACTGGAAGACGTGTAGCAATCAATGGTACTTCTAAAGTAGTCACCACTACAGAAAGGGTTGATAAAGGCATCAGCGTGGGCAAGATTGTCCAAAATGCTGCCCTCGGTGCGGCGGCGGCGGCGGCGATCTCGGCTATAACTGGGGATCGGGCGATCGCTACAGAAGAAATCCTTGGTGGAGTAGGTATTAGTACGTTACTAGGTCTATTTTTGGGACGTGATAGCGTAACCCTTGCCTCGGTTAATCCCAACTCAGATCTAACCGTGACTTTAAATTCTGACCTACTACTGTAGTGAGTCATTCTTGCTAATAGCAAAAGTGATTTCTAAAATCTAAAATTGAAAGAGCCTTGCTTAGCAAGGCTCTTTCAATTTATTTAACCTACGATAAAACTATGAGCGATCGCACAGAACTATTACGGCAACAGATGAAATTAGTCGGTATATCTAGCTTTCAATTATTAAGCGATCGCACAGGCTTGTCCCGACGGGCGATCGACACCCTTCGCAAAGGTAATGCATCAACTTTAAAATATGCAGACTTAGCTAACTTGGCTCAAATACTTCAACTAGAATTCACGGAATTGATTGCTAAGTTTATTAATCCCCTAGATAGCTCTGACAACGGTAAAACTAAAATTTCAAAGATCTCAGATTTACATGAAGAATATCAACGTTTACAACAAAAATTAGAAAATCAGCAACAGGAATTGCGATCGCAGTTTGAACGAGAAACAATTCAGCATCTGGAATCTCTGCTACTGCAATTACCCTCAGCCATCTATGCGGCTCAAAACAATCCCCATATGCTCGCCAAGAATATCTTGCCGTTATTAAAACCCTTAGATGTCCTTTTGCAAAAATGGGGAATTACCGCGATCGGTTCTGTTGGTGAGGAAATTAACTATGATCCACAAAAACATCAATTAGTGGAAAGCAGTGACGCGATAGAAATTGGAAATCCTGCGATCATTCGATATGTTGGCTATGCAAAGGGGAATATATTGTTGTATCGGGCTAGAGTTAGCAATAAAATTTAAAACGCAAATAAAGGGCGGCGG
>DCSN01000134.1:0-11026 GCA_002325645.1 Pseudanabaena sp. UBA1465 | reverse complement strand
CCGCCGCCCTTTATTTGCGTTTTCTGACGACAGATAGATATAAAAAAGTCCCCCACATTACTGTGAGGGACTTTTTTATTTACCTAGCAAGCTAGATTAACCGAAAGCTGTTGCTGTTGAGGCGATCAGGAAGGCGGCATACGTCAATATGTAGCCAATCGTGAAGTGAGCCAAGCCAACCAAACGAGCTTGAATGATGGAAAGAGCCACAGGCTTGTCTTTCCATTGAACCAAACTTGCAAGAGGTGTGCGTTGGTGCGCCCATACGAGGGTTTCGATCAATTCTTGCCAGTAACCACGCCAAGAGATCAAGAACATGAATCCAGTTGCCCAAACGAGGTGTCCGAAGAGGAACATCCAAGCCCAAACCGAGATATTGTTCATGCCATAGGGGTTATAGCCGTTGATCAACTGTGCGGAGTTGAGCCATAGGTAGTCACGGAGCCAGCCCATGATGGTGACAGAGGATTCGTTGAACTGAGCAACGTTACCTTGCCATACACCGAGGTGTTTCCAATGCCAGTAGAAGGTTGTCCAACCGATGGTGTTCAACATCCAGAACATGGCGAGGTAGAAGGAATCCCATGCCGAGATATCGCAAGTACCGCCACGACCAGGACCGTCGCAAGGGAAGCTGTAGCCAAAGTCTTTTTTGTCTGGCATCAGCTTAGATCCACGAGCATCCAACGCGCCCTTAACCAAAATCAAGGTGGTGGTGTGTAGACCTAAAGCGATCGCATGGTGAACTAGGAAGTCGCCAGGTCCAATGGTGAGGAACAAGGAGTTACTGTCAGAGTTGATACCTGCCAACCAACCAGGTAACCAAGCAGCACCAGCGTTAGCAGGAATGCTACCAGCATTGGATAGCAATACATCAAAGCCGTAGAGAGCTTTACCGTGAGCAGCTTGAACCCATTGTGCAAATACAGGCTCGATCAAGATTTGCTTTTCAGGAGTACCAAACGCTTGCATTACGTCGTTGTGAACGTAGATGCCAAGGGTGTGGAAGCCTAAGAAGAGGGATACCCAGCTTAAGTGAGAGATGATCGCTTCTTTATGCTCAAGCATACGAGCAAGCACGTTGTTCTTGTTAGCTTCGGGATCGTAATCACGGACGAAGAAGATCGCGCCGTGAGCAAATGCACCAACCATCAAGAAACCAGCAATATATTGGTGATGAGTATATAGAGCGGCTTGAGTGGTGAAGTCCTTAGCGATGAACGCGTAGGAAGGCATCGAGTACATATGCTGTGCAACCAAGGAGGTGATTACACCCAAAGAAGCAAGAGCAAGACCGAGTTGGAAGTGCAAGGAGTTGTTGATCGTGTCATACAAGCCCTTGTGACCAGCACCTAATGCACCGCCGAAAGGAGTGCCTTTAGGAGGATTGTGAGCGTTCAAGATATCTTTGATGCTGTGACCGATACCAAAGTTGGTGCGGTACATGTGACCAGCAATGATGAACAGAACTGCGATCGCCAAATGGTGATGGGCAATGTCAGTCATCCAAAGAGACTCGGTTTGAGGATGGAAACCACCCAAGAAGGTCAGGATGGCAGTACCAGCGCCCTCAGAAGTTCCGAAGATATGACTTGCGGTATCAGGATTCTGAGCATATACACCCCAGTTACCAGTGAAGAAAGGCGCAAGCCCTGCTGGATGAGGAGGAACACTCAAGAAGTTATCCCAACCGACATGGATACCGCGAGATTCAGGAATCGCAACGTGAACCATGTGACCAGTCCATGCCAAGGAGCTTGCACCGAACAAACCAGCTAAGTGGTGGTTGAGGCGAGACTCAGCATTCTTAAACCAAGAGAGGCTAGGACGGAAGCTGGGCTGTAGGTGCAACCAACCTGCAAAGAGCAGGACGGCGGCGAATACTAACATCCAGATTGCGCCAGTGAATAGCTCAGCATTGGTACGCATACCGATGGTGTACCACCAATGGTAAACACCAGAATAGGCGACGTTTACAGGACCAGCAAGATCGGTTTGAGTGTAAGCCTCAACTGCGGCCTTACCAAAGTGAGGGTCCCAAATCGCATGGGCGACGGGACGTGTGGTGAGAGGATTTTTGATCCATTGCTCGAAGTTACCCTGCCACGCTACGTGAAACAGGTTGCCAGATGTCCACAGGAAGATGATTGCCAAATGTCCGAAGTGCGAAGCAAAAATCTTTTGGTAAAGACCTTCTTCAGTAACACCATCGTGACTTTCAAAATCGTTCGCTGTGGCGATCGCATACCAGATTCGACGGGTTGTCGGATCTTCTGCGAGAGCCTGGCTAAACTTAGGAAATTTCGTTGCCATAATTACTTCAATTTCTCCGTTAATATTAGCCAAGTGCACCGTAACGGGCTAGGAAGAATGCCCAAGTTGTGGCAATTCCACCTAATAGGTAGTGAGCTAGACCCACTGCACGACCTTGAGTGATACTCAAAGCGCGAGGAGAAATAGCAGGAGCAACGTTGAGCTTGTTGTGCGCCCAAACAATTGACTCGATGAGTTCTTGCCAGTAGCCACGACCACTGAACAGGAACATCAGGCTGAATGCCCAAATGAAGTGAGCGCCCAAGAAGATCAAACCATAAGCCGACAATGCCGAGCCGTAGGATTGAATAACGTTGGAAGCTTGCGCCCACAAGAAGTCACGCAACCAGCCGTTGATGGTCAATGCACTCTGTGCAAAGTTACCGCCAGCCATATTAGTTATGTTGCCAGCCGCATCAACAGTACCGAAGATATCAGACTGCATTTTCCAAGAGAAGTGGAAGATGACAACAGAAATACAGTTGTACATCCAGAACAGACCTAGGAATACATGATCCCATGCCGAAACTTGACATGTGCCGCCACGACCAGGACCATCGCAAGGGAAGCGGAAACCGAGTTCAGCCTTGTCTGGAATCAAGCGAGAGCTACGCGCATAAAGCACGCCCTTCAGCAAGATCAGAACAGTAACGTGAATGGTAAACGCATGAATGTGGTGTACCAAGAAATCAGCCGTACCAAGAGCCATGTGAGCCACAGCAACTTTGCCGCCAACAACAAGGGTTTCGCCACCGAAGATGGGGCTAACGCTAGAAGTTGCGTAAGGAGCAGTTGAACCAGCAGCAGCAGCATGGATACCTTGAATCCAGTTGGCGAAGACGGGCTTCAACTGAATTGCGGTGTCGGAGAACATATCTTGAGGACGACCCAATGCACGCATGGTGTCGTTGTGGATGTAAAGACCAAAGCTGTGGAAGCCAAGGAAGATACATACCCAGTTGAGGTGAGAAATTAATGCATCACGTTGGCGCAACATCCGATCGAGCAAGTTATTTACATTCTTAGCAGGATCGTAATCGCGAACCATGAAAATGCCAGCGTGAGCAGCAGCACCACAGATCAAGAATCCGCCAATCCACATGTGATGTGTGAACAAAGAAACTTGAGTTGCGTAATCGGTAGCAATGTAGGGGTAAGCAGGCATCGCGTACATATGCTGAGCGACGATGATGCTCAAAGAACCCATCAAAGCTAGGTTAACAGCTAGCTGTGCATGCCAAGAGGAGGTCAAAATTTCGTATAGACCCTTATGACCTTCACCCGTTAGAGGACCCTTGTGCGCTTCGAGGATTTGCTTCATGCTGTGACCGATACCCCAGTTGGTGCGGTACATATGTCCAGCGATGATGAAAAGCGTCGCGATCGCAAGGTGGTGGTGAGCTTGGTCAGTTAGCCAAAGAGATCCAGTTTGAGGATTCAAACCACCCTTGAAGGTTAGGAAATCCGCATAAGCACCCCAGTTCAAAGTGAAGAAAGGTGTTAAGCCCTGAGCAAAACTAGGGAAGATATCCGCCATCAACTGAGGGTTGAGGATGAACTCATGGGGAGCAGGAATCTGATCAAGAGGTACGCCCTTGTCCATGTAGTAATTGATCGGAATCGATACATGGATTTGGTGACCAGCCCAAGAGAGTGAACCCAAACCGAGCAAACCAGCCAAGTGGTGGTTCAACATCGATTCAGCATTCTTAAACCACTCAAGTTTAGGTGCTGCCTTATGGTAGTGAAACCAACCCGCGAAGAACATTAATCCTGCCATCACCAAGCCGCCAATTGCGGTGCAGAGGAGTTGATACTCGGTGGTGATACCTGATGCTCTCCAAAGATGGAACAAACCAGAAGTGATTTGAATACCTTGGAAACCGCCGCCAACATCGCCGTTCAAGATATCTTGACCAACAACGTCCCAAACTACCTGAGCGCTGGGCTTAATGCGAACAGGATCAGTTAGCCATGCGGTGTAATTAGAGAATTTTGCACCGTGGTAATACATACCACTGAGCCAAATAAAGATAATGCCCAAATGCCCAAAATGAGCAGAGAAGATCTTACGAGCAGTATCTTCTTCGGTTGTGAAACTGTCAAAGTCATGCACATTGGCATGAAGATCCCAAATCCATGTGGTTGTCTTTGGTCCCTTCTTTAAGGTGCGATCGAAGTGACCAGGTTGTCCCCACTTCTCGAAAGAAGTTGGCACTACGTCACGATCAACCAGTACCTTTACCTCTGTGTCTGGCTTTTGAGGAGTCATTGTCATGTAAATTTTCCTCTCTCAGACTGTTAAGACAAAGTAGATTAAACGATTTAGGCGAGATCTCTCATAGGGCAGAATCTATGAATGAAATAAGAACAGCTTTACAAGAGCATCCGCGCCTCGATAGACGTAATTATAGATTTAGGTTTGTGACTCGGCTGAAAATTTGTAACAATTGTTTAGAATGGCGGAAGTTTGCTCAGTTCCTTACTCTGCGATAAATTAGCCATGCATACCTAAGGGGTTAGATACATAAGTTAGATATTTTTCTTAACAAAAATTTACTTTCACACAGATAACTTCGACACAAGCCAACTCCCACACAAAGCGATCGCCCCTTTATAAAAATAGGATTACGATAAAAATAGTACGATAAAAATAGTACGGTAGGTAAGTGGGAAACTCAGTGCTTTAGCGCTGAGAGGGAAACGAGCGTTGCCATTTATTGCCTTTAATCTTTTTATGCGATAATGTCTATGGTCACTGACCCATCCGCGACGATGGATTCAGACAGCCTAACGAGTGAAGTTCAGTAAAACTGGCGGCGCAGACAAATTGGTAGACCAGAAAAAGAGGATAGGGCAATGGCAAACATCCCTAAAATCAAAACAATATAAGAATTCCCTTTAGGTTTTCGACACATAAAAACCGCAGGGCTTGCGGGGATGGTCTGTGGAGCGAACGTAAGACCAAAAAGCTCCTTGAGGGTAGAGGCAGTTGCGAAACACCAGTAATGGGAAGAAACAGAAACCTAAGTCGTGAGTCTTAGGTTTCTCAGTCGCGTTACTCGCTGAGAGGATGTCAACACGATGCTTGTCTAGCCATTCTGTAATAAAGATGCCGCCCAAAAACTAACAGGCTATCGTAAACGCGACTTCATGGCAAAGGTTGCCGAGGGTTACTTTGCAGGATCGGCGCGTAAAGCCGAAACAGTATTTGGATGGAGTCGGAAGAGCGTGCAACTAGGACTGCATGAAAGGCGGACAGGGCTAAGATGTGTTGATAATTATGGAGCAAGAGGGAGACACAAAAGCGAAATAAAGTTACCAAATTTAACAGAAGATATAAGCGCAATGGTGGATATGAAATCCCAAGTAGATCCCAAATTTGAATCGATATTTTTGTACGCGGGGGTTAGTGCCAGAAGGGTAAGAGAGGAGTTTGTTTTTGTTTCCCAACAGGTCTATTAACTAAGAAGCAGATTTATCGCCTGAAGTAAGTAATAACTTGAGCTTGAGATCGATTAAATTAATATCGGCAAGTCCAATTTGGACATCACCTTCGAGGACGATGCCTGTACTGATGAGGCGATCGAGTAATTCCAAAATTGATGACTCACTAGAGGATTGGTCAGGATAATATGCGCCGCGCCGAGGTAGCAATTTGCCAAACTCACCAAGATCAAGATTAAGATCTTCGGGATCAATTTCTAAAACCTCACACAGATTAAAAATCTGCTTTTCTAAGGCTTGTAAACTATCGGCAGCCCTCTCAATTTCTGACTCCGTTAACTTTTCCGCATCCATCCGCCGAATTACCTGTGCTTCCATTAATTGGCGCAACAATTCCACCAAGGTTAAAATTAATGGTGCGAGTCCAGATTTTTTAGGCTTAACGATCAAACTATCATTCAAACTAGCATTACTATCGGTCATTCAGGCTTTCCATAGATTTCATAAACACACTCTAGAATTTATCGGCGGAAATCGTAGAAATTTAATCTGCCATAGCCGAGAAACTGTTTATTAGGGCGATCGCCATCGGGAGATGCCGATACGCTAAATAAATACACCCCATCATAGCGAGGGTTGCGAAATGGTCTTAAGCCAAGGATCAATTGGCGATTAAGATCACTATTTGCAGGAATCGGGGGATCAAAGGTAACTACGATTTTCTTTTGCGGTTGGTCTGGATTTTGAATAAGCTCAGCTTTGCCAGAAATTGCTACGCGATCGCCCGATTCTGGCTGAAAATAAGCAATCGTCTCATTCAAATTAAAGTCAATCGATTCAAAACCTTCTGTTTGCAAGATTTCTAGACTTTGCAAGTTTGCGCCCATGTTTTTGGGTAAGGCGATCGCAAAATAATAGGTAGCATTCCTCGCATAAACATAATTTACCGTTGACTCAGCCTCTAAAAAAGTTGGCAAATTCACAAAATAATTCTTGCCATCGCGTAGCTGTACCGCCCCTGCGGTAGGAATTAGCAGATTAGCAATCATATTTGATGAATTTACAGGTTTTATAGATACTTTCGATGTTTTTGAGTGGTAATTTTCATCATTAAACGTAAAAATTGGCAATCCTAAGATTGGCAACAATGCGATCGCTATCATAACTTTTTTATGCATAAACATGTACCATTTTGCTAGCATTGTAGGAATAGCTACTTTTTTCGCGGCGATCGGCTTCTCCCAAGCCTGACTATCTCAATTAAATGCTATCTCATTAAGATAGAGGTATCTACTGTGGTTTCTTCCCCCCCAACATCATCGAATGCCGTACTAAATCTTGAAGGTGCGCTTTCATCTAGTATAGATTCAGCAAGCACAATTTCTGACAGTACCACAGACAATATTCGTTCCATGATTGCTATTCTCGATTTTGGTTCTCAATACTCGGAGTTAATTGCTCGACGTATCCGTGAGACACAGGTTTATTCTGAAGTTTTATCCTACAACACACCATCCGAAGATCTGCTGAAACTAAATCTTAAAGGCATTATCTTATCAGGTGGTCCAAATTCTGTTTATGACGAGGGCGCACCACAATGCGATCCGAAGATTTTTGATTTGGGCATTCCCATTCTGGGGGTTTGCTATGGAATGCAGCTAATGGCAAAACAACTCGGCGGTAATGTCGAGCGAGCCGATCGCGGGGAATATGGCAAAGCAGAATTACAAATTGATGATCCCACTGATTTACTGACTAACGTAGATACGGGGGTTACTATGTGGATGAGTCATGGCGACTCCGTGGTCGATCTGCCCAAGGGATTTGAAATCTTAGCCCATACTGCAAATACTCCCTGTGCGGCGATCGCTGACCATAACAAAAAGCTGTACGGCGTGCAGTTCCATCCTGAAGTCGTCCATTCCGCAGGCGGCATGGCGATGATTCGCAATTTTGTCTATCATATTTGCCAATGTGAACCAAGTTGGACAACTGATGCGTTTATCGAAAGAGCGATTCGCGAAATCCGTGTTCAAGTTGGTGGTAAACGGGTATTACTAGCTCTATCGGGTGGTGTGGACTCTTCCACACTTGCCTTTTTACTACATAAAGCGATCGGCGATCAACTCACTTGTATGTTTATCGATCAAGGCTTCATGCGGAAGCTAGAACCCGAACGCCTCGTCAAACTTTTTGAAGAGCAGTTCCATATTCATGTTGAGTATGTCAATGCTCGCGAAAGATTCCTTGAAAAGGTAAAAGGAATTACCGATCCCGAACAGAAACGGAAGATTATCGGTGCTGAGTTTATCAATGTATTTGAATCAGAATCAAAGCGTTTAGGACCCTTTGATTTTCTCGCTCAAGGGACTCTCTATCCTGATGTAATCGAGTCGGCAGATACTAACGTTGATCCTTCCACTGGTAAACGGGTTGCAGTCAAAATCAAGAGTCATCATAACGTTGGCGGTTTACCTGAAGATCTGCGCTTTACTCTCGTAGAACCACTTCGCAAACTCTTTAAAGATGAAGTGCGTAAAGTCGGTACTGCCCTCGGTCTTCCCGAAGAAATCGTCAAGCGTCAGCCCTTCCCTGGTCCTGGATTAGCGATTCGGATTATTGGTGAAATTACTAGCGAGAGATTGAATACCTTACGCGATGCTGATTTAATTGTGCGTCAAGAAGTCAATCGCGCAGGTCAATATAATAATCTTTGGCAAGCCTTTGCGGTGCTATTACCAACGGTTCGCAGTGTGGGCGTAATGGGTGATAAGCGCACCTATTCCCATCCTGTGGTTTTGCGTCTAGTTAGTAGTGAAGATGGCATGACGGCTGATTGGGCAAGGGTTCCCTACGAGCTATTGGAAATCATTTCCAATCGCATTGTCAATGAAGTAGAAGGCATCAATCGCGTGGTGCTAGATATCACGTCTAAGCCCCCTGGCACGATCGAATGGGAATAAATTAAAGCCAAAAGGTCGTGCAAAGCACGACCTCTTGATTATTTGAGACCATTACGCAAAGTATTTGCTGATTTTTGGCTATCCTACAGCGCTTTTCGCTCAAACGAACCACAAGAAATTTTTTAAAAGTATTGCAAAGCAATACTTTTAAAAAATTTCTTGGTTCGGGTTTGAGTGAAAAGCGCTGTAACAAGACTAATGACAGCTATACTATGCAAAATTCTTTAACTCTTCAAAATATTTCTGAGTAATCTATCTATGGGCGATCGCGCTAAAGATCCGCAATATGCTGTAAATGTCACGAATACAAGCGAAGTCATTGTTAATATCACCAATGATAATGTGTCACGGCGAGCGCGGGTGCGTGAACACGTTAACCCCCTAGCTAAAAAATACAGCGTGGCGATCGCGCCACCAGTCTGGACAGAAGTTTATACCGATTGCTCAAAGCCGTTAAGTCTGGACATTGGCTCGGCAAGGGGACGTTATATTTTGCAAATGGCGCAGCTTAAGCCCGATTGGAATTTTTTGGGTTTAGAAATTCGGGAACCGCTAGTCGATCGCTGTAATGAAGTGCGCGATGAACTAGATTTAAAAAATCTGCATTATATTTTTTGCAATGCCAATGTGTCACTAGCTGGACTATTAACTAAAGGCTCATTGCATGAAGTCACCATTCAATTTCCCGATCCTTGGTTTAAACGTCGCCAACAAAAGCGCCGAGCCGTTCAACCCGAATTAGTGACAACTTTAGCCGAGTTATTAGTTCCCAATGCCGATATATTCTTGCAGTCCGATGTGTTGGAAGTAGCTGAAGATATGCGTCAACATTTCGATGCAAATGAGAATTTTATTAATCTTGCGGGAGCAGGCAACTTTGCCGATAATTCGATTTTCCCTGAACATATTCCCACCGAGCGCGAAAGTTCAGTAATATCGCAAGGTTTACCCGTTTATCGTGCTTATTTCAAACGTAAATAGGTTTCATATTTCAATGGAATTACTATTCAAATTTATACTTGTTTAATTGCTTGTATTTTATTAGAGTTAGTAGAGATACCAAAAGAGTTTGGTTATGAGATGTTAGATAAGTTACGATATTTACAAGCTTTTATCTGTGAACATATTAGTTATCTAGATTGGCTTAGGGGAATAATGATTTTAAGCTGAAATCATGGTTTTCATAGGTGTAGTGTATCCATTTTTAGTGTTTCTTCATTTTTGATTCAACATTTCTGAATTATAGCCTTAGCCATTCTCGTTAGGACATAAAACCCGAATAGTGAAAGGCGGCGCGTTGCGCCGCCTTTCACTATTCGGGTTTTGATTTGTCCTAATGCAGGTGACTACGACTATGTTGCAAGAAAATACAAGAAAAACACAAGAAAGAGTTTTATTTTTTTAAATAACACTTCTAGTATCTTATAATTAAATATATTAAAGACAATCATGAATTTGATAATCTTTCAATTTCCAAACTATAGGATTAAATACCTATTAGGCTATCAGGCTAAAGTTTAGCTGTTGAGTGGGCATGGGGTGATCTCATTACTTCTTGATTACAAATAGCAAATAGTGAATTGCAGGCTGGGATGTGTGATCAGAAATTGAAACTGTAACCAATAATATTGTTTTTAATAGGGAATGATCTGATTTTTGAAATTTTATTTCTGAGGTAGTTATGCGTCCAGAACTTGGTGAATTTAGCAGCATTGTCTGTTTCAAAGCTGTGGTTGTAGGTACAGAAGAAGCTCTAGGAGAAAAAGCCGCCGCGATCGCTCTTATCTCTGCTGGTCGTAATCGCGGTAGGCAAATTGCAGAACAGCTTGGGATTAAGGGAACTAGTGATTCCTGTGCCGATCTGGTTCCTTTACTCCAGAAAGCTTTGGGCAAAGATGGTACAAGGCTGTGCATTATAGATAAGATTGAAGAACTCAATGATGTAATTACTGTTTACTGTCGAGAAACAATTTGTTCAGCAGGAGAGCCTGAAGGTTCTCCGCGCAAACTGACATTTACTCTAGGAGCGATCCAAGGTGTATTAGAACAGGCTTTCGGCAAACGTTTACACGGCAAACAAACAGAATCAGTTCTACGCGGTAGCTCCCATGATGTTGTTGCCTTTGAAGTAATTGGCTAGTCTAGATATTCCAAAACCTTGGAAGAAATAGCAGTGCAAATCCCTAATAAAGATGATTGACAATCATTTCTAGGCTTCACTTCTTTTAGCTTATTTCCTAACAAGCTAAATCAATCAATCAATCAATCAATCAATAAGATGAGAAAACAATGGGTATTAATGT
>DCSN01000210.1 GCA_002325645.1 Pseudanabaena sp. UBA1465 | reverse complement strand
CTTTGAAGTCCAAGTCCGCCAAAGCCCCGTCCCTGGAGCGCAACTTTCCCTTAACTCCGCCGTAGCCATCAAATCAGGCAACAGCCGCATCGCCATCTATGGACAGAGCCTACCCGACAGCGACAACAGCACACCGATTCGAGTCGATGGTAGACCATACCCCGCACAGGGCGGCACATTACCCAACGGCACTATCATCGCCCAACAAGGACAAGGCAGTTACATGATCCAGATCACATCAGGCGAAGTCGTTTCCGTCAGAAAAACATCCCGTAATAACCTCTCTTACATGGATGTCAATCCTTCCGTACCAGACATTGCAGGGCGCTATCTTGGATTATTAGGCAACTCCAACGGCAACCCCAAAGACGACCTCCAAACCCGCAGTGGACAAGTTATTGAAACCCAATCAACCTACGGACAAATTGCTCAAACTGCCAGTAGTTTTATCCCAGGGGTTGGCAGAATTGCAGGATTAGTGAGCAAAGTCGAAAATATCGTCTTCGATCAGCTATACAAAGAATTTGGCAATAGTTGGCGCATTAGTCAGGCAGACTCCCTATTTGACTACAAATCTGGACATACTACCGACACCTTCACCGATCGCGGATTCCCATCCAGCTACCGAACCCTATCCATGCTCTCCCCCGCCCAAGTACAGACCGCCACCGCCGCCTGTCAGCAAGCAAACGTAAACCCCGAACAATTGGAAGGTTGTATCTTTGATGTTGGCTTTACAGGCGACTCAGGCTTTGCCGAAACCGCATCCCAAGCCCTAGAGATCGTCAATACGATCAACCAATTAGTCCCCAATGCCATCCCATTGCCTAAGCTTCCAGTTAGCATCCCTGGATTACCTTTTTAGGATGAGATGATTACAAGCGATCGCCTATTGATCTTGATTAATAGGCGATCGCTGTTTTGTAATGTGTGTAAAGGCGATCGCTGTTTTGTAATTCATTTTTAGTAAATCAGGAGCGATCGCGCTAAAATCAGGGAGAGAGTTGCATGACATCTTGATGGGAAAACAATAATATGACATTGAAAGATCTCTTAACCGAAGCAAAAAATTTAGCCCTTCAAGAGCAAATCCAACTAGCCACCCAATTAATGCAATGGGTAGAAATAAAGATTAACCAGCAACCTCAATCTATATCGTACAAAGAGCCACGCCAGCCAGGACTCGGATTGGGTTCTTGTATATTTGCCGATGACTTTGACGATTCACTGCCCGATGAATTTTGGCTTGGAGAAACATGAAATTATTAATGGACACCCATACTTTTATGTGGTGGCATAGCGAACCACAGCGTATTCCTACGGATACCCTAGCATTACTGCAAAATTCTAACCATGAATTACTTCTCAGCGTAGTCAGTCTATGGGAAATGCAAATCAAAACTCAGTTAGGAAAGCTGACGCTCAGAGACGATCTGGAACTCATGCTAAAGATTCAGCAAGAAAGAAATAGCCTTAATTTGATACCTGTAGAATTTATCCACATTCTAGAGCTAAGGAATTTGCCAATGCACCATAAAGATCCCTTTGATCGGCTGCTTATAGCTCAATCTAAAGTTGAGAAGGCAACCCTAATTAGTCGAGATTCAGTGTTCAAAAATTATGACTGTTCCGTAGTTTGGTAATGAATTAGCGATCTAACAATTTTATCTAAACCGCTAGAATAGTTACACTGCATTAAATCCACTTAAATTGCCATGAATGAAAACACTGTCACCCTAGACGACATCTTTGCCCTTTTCCGCGAAAGCGAACAGCAACGCAAGGAATATCAACGCAAAGCAGAGCTAGAAATGGCAGAACTTCGCAAAATCATTGAGCAAACAAATAAACAAATTGCACAAATTGAACAAACCAACAAGCAAATCGATCAAAACAATAAACGATTCGGGGAATTAACCAGCCCTTGGGCAGAATTTGTCGAGAACAAGATCAAACCTGCCGCCGCGAGAATCTTTAAAGAGCATGGCATAGACGTAAAGTACACAGCCCTTTGCGTCCAAAGGAATAACGATCGCGACTCGATAGAAATAGATATTTGGGTGGAAAGTCTTACTGAAATCGTGGCGATCGAAGTCAAGTCAGACTTAGAAATTCAGAATGTGAAGCATTTTTTGGAAGTATTAGGAAAATTTAAAGAAGTCTTTACCAGATTTCAAAACTATAAAGTTTATGGAGCCGTAGCAGGAATCAGAATTGATGAGCAAGTCAATGAATATGCTACCCAAGAAGGACTCTATCTAATTCAACCTGCGGGAGATTCCGTGATTATTGCCAATAGTCAAAATTTGAAAAGGCGTGTTTGGTGATTTGGGTTGAATGATAGGCGATCGCTTTTTGCATTTTTGATGATGGGAATAGGCAATCAGTCCTTTCAGTGCTGCGGCGAGTGGCAGCAAGGGAATCAGCCATGCGTATTGATATGCAAAGTCCATAGGTCGCGTTGAAACGCAAAGTTTACTGTAGAGCCTACACTCAGCAGGTCTTTTGGGCAAAAAAATATTTACAACGAAAGAGTGAGGGTTTCAGCGCTCCTATTCTCAATAGCAAGTTGAACTAATATTAATAAGATAGTCTCATCATGAGTCTCAAAAAAGGAGAAAACCTCAAAATGGTTCATAAAGGTTTTCTCAATAAATACTGAGTCTCAAAAAACACCTGCTGAATGTGAGCAGCGATCGCCTAAAATATCCACACTTTCGCGAACAATCGATCGCCCCAACAAACCAAAAACATCAAATAGCGATCGCCTCAAATATCCATACTTCATCCATACTTCCATCCCACAAGCGATCACCTAAAATATCCACACTCCCACCACACGAGCGATCGCCTCCAACACAATCAACAACATCAAAAGAAAATTACATCAGCTATGCTTAATTTAAGCAATGGCAAGTAAAATGTGAATATGTCGATATAAGGCTTAGTATATGAACGCTGTGAAAGAGATTATTTTAGACAAGATTGAACATTTAGAATCTTTATCTGAACCTATTTTATTAGAGGTTTTAGATTTTGTTAGTTTTTTGGAATGGAGACTAAATACAAATCAAAAGCTATCTTTGACGAGTTCAAGTTTACCTGAGATTGAAGATACAGGTTCGTTTTTGCTGGGGATTGCTTCATCCTTTACTGATGGTTTATCCAATGAAGATTTGGAATGTTTACCGACTGATGGTGCAGAAAATCACGATCGCTACCTCTACAATACTCAAGTATGACTGAGATAATTTTTGCTGATACTTTCTATTGGGTGGCATTACTCAGTCCTCGCGATACTTTCCATAATCAAGCGATCGCGATTACGGCAAAACTCGGTAAGGCAAAAATTATTACAACTGATGAAGTGCTGAGTGAAGTTCTCAATTTTTTGTCTCATGGAGGCGTAAAATTGCGGGAACGGGTAGTAAATACAGTTCGGCAATTGCTCAATGCGGATTCAGAAAAGGTGACTGTGTTATCTCAGTCTCATGTAACGTTTTTGGGTGGATTAGATTTATATGGGCAAAGATTAGATAAGGGGTATAGTCTTACGGATTGTATTTCGATGGTAACGATGAAGCAAATGGGAATTAGTCGCATATTAACTCATGATCATCATTTTACTCAGGAGGGTTTGACAATTCTCTTTTCGAGCGATCGCTAGGTTGTTCTCATAAGTTCAACAGCGATCGCCTCAAATATCCCCACTTTCATGAACAAGCGATCGCCCCTCAACAAACCAACAACACCAAACAGCGATCGCCTCTAATCTCAATCAAAAAGCGATCGCCTAAAATATCCATACTTTGCACTAACAAGCGATCGCTTCACACATCATGATCTGGCAATTTGCGGAGATAAGATAGGAATTGCTGTAATTCTTCTAAATTCATTAATGTGCGCGATCGCTTCTGGAAATTATGCAGTAGATATGCAATACTTTCCTCCTTTGACCAACCAACCCTTGCGATTTCTTGATCGATCTCAATAATTAATTCCGCGATCGGACAAAATTCATCGCCCGTTAGCTCAATTATGCCCGCAATTAGTCGATAGCACATTAGTTCAGTATCTTCTGCTTTTTGGAAAGGTTGGCTAAAGCTGATGATCAGTAAGCAATTTGGATTGATATGATGACCATTATCAAGCAATCTACAAAATTTTGGGTCAGTAATGCTGGCATTTAGAACTTCATCACTATTACCTATAGGTAGAATCCCTCGCCATTTACCCAACTCTTTCTGTTTAACTTGAAACTCATCAGTTTGCACGATTTGCAAAGTGCGGCATTTATTTCTAGGCAGCGATCGCAGATATTCATAGGGAACAGCCTGTAGCCACTCATCTTCTTCAAAATGTAATAACTCTGACTCTCGAAACTTAAGCAGATCAGATGATTGAGCTTGTCCCGTAATTTTCCATTCTCCTGATCGAATTAATCGGTTTTCTGATTCATACCCCTTTCCCCGTTCCTTCTCATTTAATGGAATATCAACTAGATCTAAAATCTGCAAAGGTCTTCCATTGATTAAGGTTAAATAATTAGGAACTGCCCCATCTTCGGTGTTTGTAACTGGTCGAATCCATTGACCTGTTTTCAGATTCAGCCCTGCAACACATTTATTATTGTGCTTACGAGAATTGGCTAAACAAACTATTTCTGTCATCACTTTTTGATTTTCTATTACAGATGCTTAATATCAACATTTCCCCAACTGTTTTGTAGATATTCAGCCACGAGTCGGCGATGGCAATTGTGGGGCTTGACTTCGCTACACAGCAAACAACCATGATTAATTAATTCGGGCGTAACTTGCTTTTCAATTTGACGTTCTGAGATCAGTTTGAGAAACTTCTCCTCATATACCCCCCAATCGCCTTTGTCTTTTTTGTACTCATCCAAAATGTCTTTAGTTGGCGCTAAATCAAGAATATGCACATAATCAATCCCCCCAACTTGTTTAAGAAAATATTTTAAATCATTTTTCTTGGTAAATCCTGCCAACTGAGATACATTGTTTAGCCTTGTATCTATGACTGTTTTTACACCAGACTTGATCAAGGTATCAAAAAATTGTTCAGCACTTTTTTGAGTAAAGCCAATTGTAAATAGTTGAATCGAATTAGGCATAAACTTCTCCTTTAGTTTCTACATAGGCAATTTCTTCACCCTGCTTTCTATATGCTTCCATAAGTTGATCTTCATGATCTAGATCCCTGTGAGGCGACATTTCAAATAAAGATGTCTGGATGACTCCTTTAAATCCATGTTTAATCAATAAACGATCTTCTAGTTCTGCATGAGATTCTAATGAACCATCAGGCTTAATATGTTGAATGTTCAAGTCATATTCTTTAAGTTGAGGGCAAATCAAAATTGCGCGGTGGCAGGTCATAGGGTCTTTTTCAGCACACATCAACGCGATTTTATGACGACTCTTGATACCTTTCAAAATGCGCCTAATGCCATCGGTAAATAAATCTGTAGCCGCAATTTTTTCATAAATCGCCTTACCTTCTACATAACAACTTTGATCTTCGGGTCTTGCACCTAGCTCTTGTCCTAGAAATACATAACGGATTTTATTGGCTTCTAGATGATCTTTTAGTTGTGCTTGGCAATAGTCTGGCAAGTAGCGGGTATAGGGACGCGATCTTACATCCGCCAGAGCCGTGACATTATGCTTCTGTAGAAACTCAATGAAGGTTTGAATATTATGGTTGGTATGACCGATGGTAAATAGTTGCATTGTTTTTTGTTGATAACAGAAACAATTCTAATCTTAAAACAGCGATCGCCCCCACTCTCATCAAAAAGCGATCGCCTCAAATATCCCCACTTTCATGAACAAGCGATTGTCACCCAACAAACCAACAACACCAAACAGCGATCGCTATTTCAATAAACGAATAAATCCTGCTTGTTCAAAATGATGATCATTTGTCAAGGATTCGGTGATTTTACGATCTTGCATGACAATGAAACTTGAGCAATCAACTAAACTCCATTCTTTATCTTGTCTTTGCGTTAAGAGTTCCCATGCCTTTGCATCTATCTCTTTGCTGATGTAAATTACTTCTACATAAGGAGAGGTTTTTAGGCTTTGGATAAAGGTGATCGCTTTTGGTCTAGGAATGCGAAGAGGACTTGCGAGTAAAGCCACAAGCTCTGTGATGATGTAGCTTGTTGTAATAATTTTGTGCTTTTGAGAACGCGCATCTTGATATATATTTGCACTGAGTGGGTGAAAAGGCTGACTGATATCTATCAGATTTGCTCAACCTGATGTATCGATAAATAGTTCAGGCATTATGGTTTTCTAGTAATTCTTGTCCGAGATAGCGATCGTGATTTTCGCCCCAGTCGGGGATATCACTACGAAAAGCACCGATAAACTCTTCTAGAGGATCGTCAGCAAAGGCTTTTATAGTCTGCCCCAGTAATTTAGTGATTAGCTCTTGTGGGGATTGTCCTGCTTTTGCGGCGGCTTTTTGCAAAGGCTCATAAATATTTTGTGGTAGCTCTAGAGTTATTGTAGTCATGATTTTAGCCAAATTAGCCTTTGGCAAATATTCTAGCAGATCGCCCCTAATCTCATTCACAAAGCGATCGCCTAAAACATCAACACTTTCACCACACAAGCGATCGCTTTATTAGCTTGATGACAAAAAGCTAGGAAGATTTCCTTGAATCAGTTGATGGAGGATGCCAACCGACTTTCACCCATGCTTGTCTGGCTCTCATAATTTCTCCTTCACCTCGAACTTCATCATTCAAATCTAGTCGGTTTACAGTTGCTCTTCCCACTTCCGTAATACCAATGATTCCACAACCATCTTCACTCCAAATAAAATGATCATTCCATGCTTGCTGGCGAGGATGAAATAGATTTACTGCATTTAATGTTGCTGGATCTTTTCCTTGAATGAAGTTGTAATGATGCGAGTTACAGCGCTGGCACGCTAGGGCTAAGTTATCAATATTGTCTGAACCTCCAATAGATCTCGGTTGAATGTGATCTATCTCAAACCTTGCGGGACTAATTTCTTCTGAAGAATGACAATATTCACATAAAAAACTAGCTCTTTGTCTTATTTGGAGTCTTACTGCTGTAGGAATTGCCATATAAAATCTAGGATTCGCTAATAATTTTGGCATTAAGCAAGGTAAAAATTTGGTCTAATTCCAAAATCCCTGCTAATTCTGCTTTTTCTTGGTCATTTAGTCCGATTCCTTTAAGACGCTCATTCAAATTATCTAGGCGCTGTTGTAACGGCTCAGAAAATTTAAATAAATAGCGATCGCGAACTTTTGCGGTAATAATTCCTGTGGATATCCACGAAGATGGCTTGACCATTGTTTGAGTCATCATTTGTTTAACTCCATTCTCTTGCTAGTAACAATTATAAGCGATCGCCTAAATCATCAACACTTTCACCACACAAGCGATCGCCCCTCAACAAACCAATAACATCAAACAGCGATCGCCCTTAATCTCAATCAAAAAGCTACTAATTTCTCAGATCCCTTCTTGGATTTATTTGATTTAGGAATTGTTCGATCTTGTTGTGCTACAGATTGAGATAGTTTTATCCCCGATGGTTTAGGCTTTCTCGTGTAATTGTCCCAGTCTTCTACTGTTCTTCTGAACAGCCAATAATCTAGAGCCTCATCTTCCACAAAACCTCTCAGTTCTGGATCAACCCAGATATGCAAGAGATCCTTACAGCCAATATCGTTAGCAGCTTGCTCAATATCTTGCCATTGTTGGATAAAGTTTTCAGCCCAAGAGTCTCTATTAGTTACAGAACGAACAAAATCTAGCCCTGCTTCTAGCATTCTCTTTCCATTCGTCCCACGAGCATTTATTGGTTCCCAGAAAATGACTTCAGGCTCAAATTTCATTACCTGCTGTAACAAATTTTGAAAATCTTGTAATTGCATTGTTGGCGGTGTGGGCGCGATCGCCACATAAAGCCTAATACCTGCCTCATATCCCTTCATCATGACTTTATATCGGTCAGACGGTAGGGGGGCTGCGGGTTCAATTTTACGACTGAGTTCATCGTCGAGCATGGGTAAGCTCATACCAACAGTTACATTACGCGATCGCAAAATATCTATATCATTTATCCATAGAGGACTACGAGTCAAAATCCGCACTCGTTTGTCATATTTAAGTAATACTTGGACAACTTGCCGAGTAATTTTTGCTGTTTGATGGTTTTGGTAAGGATCAGTTCCTGAACAGAGCATAACTACTCCTTGTCCTGATTCTGTGGTTTTCCAACTTCTTTTACGACTAAGAGTTTCTTCTAGTTGTTCGGCAATACCTTCACGCACAAAGAGATATTTCCCCCAGTCCATTTGAGGGTTATCAACGCCTTTGAGGGCTAGTTGTGCTTGTCTAGTTCTGATGACTGGAGTTGAGGGGACATAGCAAAATGTACAGCCATGCAGACAACCAGAGGCGACGTTAATAACGTAGTCGCATAGTCCTTTTTTCCTTAGTGCGCTTTCCTGTAGAGGACTAGCGACAGTTTCAGTGCCTCTTACAGTATCCATAACAAGACCTCAGATTTTTTGAAAAAAGTACAATATACTATATTAAACTATATGCTATATTTTTAGAAATATACACCTATTAAGAGAAAAATAGGATGCCAATTACACCATCTGGACAAGGCTTCAGTAAAAACACATCTGCAAAACAGGAACAATTTAGGTATTTCATAGATATTCATCTTGGCATTTGCAAAGGAATTTTTGAAAGAAATCGAAATAAGGCTTGGCTATCTCATAAATACCATTACATTGATTTAAATGCTGGTATTGGTATCAGTGAGGCTTACGGAGAAGGAAGCCCCATAATTTTTTTACAACAAGCAGAATCTAGAAAGGTTGACTCTTCATGCTATTTTGTCGATATCAAGGATTCAGTACTAGAAGAATTAAAGCAAAATGTGACTAGTTTCTCATGTCAAGCTGATTATTTCCCTTGTGATAACAAATTAGCGCTTGAAAATATTTCAGAGTCTTTGTATTCTCGTTCTCAGAATAGTAAGAAAGCGTTATACGGTTTGCTATATTCTGATGAAAATGGCACGGTTCCTCCCTTTGATCAATTATCCAAAGTATTTAAAGGTAAAAGATATCTAGAAACCATTGATATTCTTATCTACTTTTCAGCAAC
Source organism: Pseudanabaena sp. UBA1465 (assembly GCA_002325645.1). Lineage (GTDB taxonomy): Bacteria > Cyanobacteriota > Cyanobacteriia > Pseudanabaenales > Pseudanabaenaceae > Pseudanabaena. The sequence continues at coordinate 9,750 of DCSN01000210.1, read as the reverse complement.
GAATGTAAAACGCTGTTTAAAGTCAGATACTTCTGATGCCTACAAGAGATTAACTGATTACATACGGAATGTACCAAAGAAACATTGGCAAATCAGAGAATCAGAAGATAAACACCAATGGAGCTTTTTATTTGGAACAAATTGGGATAAAAATGGACAAATGGGATACCCAAAAATTACAAAGTATAATTTTCACGATATTAGTAGCAACAGAGGGCGAGAAATTTTAGAACGTCTTGCTTACACCAATGATGAAATACAGGACATGATACAACCTAAAATACCAGGGCTATTTGACTCAATAGAATAAAGAATTGGAATTGGATTTGCATCATGCTCATCATCAAATAGTCAGAGAAATATTTTTACATCTGACTCACAACTGGCACTCTCAACTTAACCAAAGACTTTTGTAACACACTCGGCTTCACACTCAACCAAACTTGATTACGATCATCTTCAGTATAGCCAACCACCACCGCCCCCACAGGCGAACCAATCTCAGGATACATTTCTGGAATCATCGCCCCACTATCCAAAAAATCTGGAATCTGAATAATCCCCTTAACATTCTCATCCCCAATATCAACAAACACACCAAAAGGCGCATGAAATTCTACTTTTCCGTAAATTAATTTCCCAAGCTGATACTTAGTTTTTACCTGACTCCAAAGTTGACTATTCATTAGCTATTCTCGCTTTAACACTCTAGGGAACTGGTTTAAAGTTGGAAATAAATCATGAGGGAGCGGTAACTCGATATACGAACCACCCTGATAAGTCCTCTCAAGCGGTTTAAAAAGGCGATCATATATTTCTTGATCTATCGTAACCTCTAAAATACCCTGTTTGTAACTCTGGTTATATTGTTGAGCCAAACTTCTAGAGTTAGATCCAGCAAAATAACATTTACCATCCTCATAGGGTGGATTGTACGGAAAATCCTCCACCTGAAAACCATTTTGCAACAATTTCTCGCCTTTATTCGGCTGGGGCGCTTTATAAATAGTGACTGTCACAATCAAAATTTACCATGCAACAGGTTTAAAATCGTCATCATTAGCGATCGCCACACCATCACCCGAAGGCTTAATCACAAATAAACCTTGACGATAAGCATAACGATCTATTCCCTCATTAATCTCAATTCCTGCCACAGCACCATAGGCTTTATAGTTGCCGTAATGAGGAAAGGAATCTTTAAAGCGCGTTAACTTCTCAACAAACTCATCCACATCATCCTTTGATAAACGGGACTTACATTCCACTAACACTAGTTCCGTATCATCCACAGCCAGAATATCTATTTCCATAGCAAACCCTTGACGCTTAGTTCTGGCACGAGGATGGACTTCTTTTACATCAATGCCTTTTTCTTGAAATAGTCGCAAAACCGCAGGTTCAACTAACTCTTCGACAAAACGTCCCCATCTTGTTGTCAGTGCTTCAACTGCCTTACTAGTTCTATCAACTGTTTTTTCTAGCTTTACCATACGTCGATCAGCTTCAGCAGCACGGCGATCGTACTCCTCTTTTGAGGCTTGAAACAGCTTGTAGATGTCATCAATAGTTACAGGGGTACTCATAAACTTTATATTTATTTGATCAAATTTTCTATACCTAAATTATCACATACAAAAACAAGGAGCATAAGTGTAGCGATCGCCTCTCAATAAACCAACAACATCAAACAGCGATCGCCCCTAATCTCAATCAAAAAGCGATCGCCTAAAATATCCACACTTTCACGAACAAGTGATCGCCCCTCAACAAGCCAACAACATCAAACAGCGATCGCCCCTAATCTGAAGCAAACAAGGATATATTTAATGTATTGACATCATGTATTTCAATTGGCTACAGTATAGACATGGACTTTGAATGGGACAACAAAAAGAACAACGCCAACATTGCTAAGCATGGAATTGATTTTGAGTTTGCCAAGGAAATTTTTTTGGGTATTTGGATTTCAAAACCTGACAATCGTAAAGATTATGGCGAATCTCGTTTTATTGCCCTTGGTGGCTTAGAAGAGTTTGTTCTCCTTGCTGTCTATACCCTGCGAGGACAAAGAATACGTCTCATTTCTGTAAGGCTTGCAAATAAAGAGGAAAGGAGGATTTATTATGGCTATATCGAGAGAAGAACAATTGAAAATCCTTGGTCGGATGAAGGATTCTGATATTGACTATACGGACGCTCCTGCGACAAATGCTGACTTTTGGGAAGATGCAACGGTTAACATTCCACTTGTCAAGGTTCCTGTTACGTTGAGACTTGATCCGAATGTTTTAGCTTGGTATAAACAACAAGTTCCACGCGGTTATCAAACTCTAATCAATAATGTTCTGCAAAAATATATGACAGATCATCAAGCCTAAACTTGATTTACGCGATCGCCTAAAATATCTATACTTTCACCACAGAAGCGATCGCCCCTAATCTCAATCAAAAAGCGATCGCCTAAAATATCAACACTCTCACCACACAAGCGATCGCCCCTCAATAAACCAACAACATCAAACAGCGATCACCTCGAATATCTGTTTTTTGTAACACTTTGGATTTAATGCTATAAAAAATCTTGAGTGCGGCGATAATAAATATATTAAGATCATTGACCCTAAGCTTAGTTTGGATAGTAAATGTATGCAAAGAACATTTGATCGCATTACCTTCAATCCACAGGTTATGGGCGGTAGAGCTTGTCTTCGTGGAATGAGAATTACGGTTTCGCTTGTACTAAGCCTAATTGCTAATGGTTTAACAACAATGGAAATTCTTGATGAATATCCCGATCTTGAACCTGAAGATATTAAAGCAAGCCTTTTATATGCTGCTTTCTTAGCTAATGAAGAAGTGCGTAGTTTTGTTGGGATGAGTGCATGAAACTTTTAGCAGACATGGGAGTTTCTCAAACAGTCGTAAAATTGCTTCGGGCAATGAACTATGATGCAAAACATTTACGAGAAGAGGGTTTACAATGTTTGCCAGATGCTTTGATTATTGAAAAAGCAAAGTTTGAAAGTCGAGTTATCCTCACTTTCGATCTAGATTTTGGTGATTTGATGGCTGCGAGTAAAGATGAGATTCCAAGTGTAGTTATTTTTCGATTAAAAAATACATCGCCTCAGTTTGTTTTTAGTAGGCTACTAAATGTTCTACAAAATTGCTCTGAGGATATAACAATTGGTGCTGTGGTAATCGTGTCTGATGAACGCTACAGGTTGAGGCGTTTACCGATTTAGGGATATGCGCCCCTCAACAAATCAACATCACCATTTTTGTATCAGTATTTTTGCTTGCGCCAGCATTTGCCGATATGGTAGGCAAGCTGATCGATTGATCTTTAGTAACTGTATTGTTACGCGACCAATTGCGGTCAATGGATAAATTACGCCATTAGATTCTTCGATGTGAAAATTTTCTCGCCATTGGTCTTTTCTGGGATGGTAAAGCCTAATAACATCACCTGTCTCTGTATCCATAGAAGCGATATCACTGCCCTTAGCTTGATTGCATAGCGAGCAAGATAAAGCTAAATTTTCTTCTGTAGTCTTACCTCCGTGCTTTTCAGCAATTACATGATCTACTTGATGGGAAACTAAGGTTAAGCTTTCAGGAATCAGACAATATTCACAACAGTTTTGGGCGCGATCACTGACTAGTGTTCTAAGTTTAGTGGAGATATAACTCTTACTCATTGACTCGGCTGGAGCTTAATCAGGGCTTGAGTCTTGGCAAGTCTCACTAGATGTTCGATAAATTCATAATGCTGCCATAGTAGGCGATCGCTTTCGTTAAAACCTTGAGTACGATTTTTTTCTAATAGATTATCAATTTCTTGCTGTGCTTCTGGTGCAAGGCGTAAATTTAAGACTTCTTGGGGGGATGGAAGCTTGGCTAAAAAGTGCAATATTTCGGTCAGTCCCGAAAAACCATTATTGGGATTAGCGTTCATTTCTCTCAGTCCTAGCGCTAATATTTGCGGTAGGTTATCTTGCACAGTAGTAGAAATGTCGTCTGGTATGTCTAGGGTGACTTGCATGGTTGAGTAAATGACTATCAATGTTAACTTTTGGCTTTCATTTTATCAGATCGCCCCTTAATCTCATTACAAAGCGATCGCCTAAAATATCCACACTCTCACCACACAAGCGATCGCCCCTCAACAAACCAACAACATCAAACAGCGATCGCCTCAAATATTTATTTTTTGTAGCATAATTGATAGCGTATTCCCACCCCAATATTGCCCCCATTGAGATAATCAAATGACAGTTAGAGAGCAACTTAGTCGAGAACTTGAACAAGTCTCGGAATCATTGGTTGAAGAAATTCTTGACTTTTGTTTATTTGTTAAACAACGTCAACAATCGAGAATTAGCGATCGCGCGATCGCCTCGAAAGAACAACTCGATACACCTAGAAAAGTTTTAGAGCACAAATCTAACGCTGTTTTAATTTCTGAAGATGAATGGCGCAGTATTCAGGAAACAATATATTTACTCTCAATCCCTAAAATGCGTGAGTCAATTGTTGAAGGTTTATTAACTTCTATTAATGATTGCAGTGAGACGCTAGAATGGTGATGTGGAAGTTGGTATATACTAAGCAATCTCAAAAAGATGCGAAGAAAATAGCGGCGAGTAATCTAAAGGGTAAAGTTGCTGAGCTTTTGTCCGTAATTCAAATAAATCCGTTTCAGAACCCCCCACCCTATGAAAAACTGGTTGGTGATTGTTCAGGTGCATATTCACGCAGAATTAATGTCCAGCATCGCCTTGTTTATGAGGTGATTGAGACAGAGAAAACCATTAAAATAATCAGAATGTGGACTCATTACGAGTAAACGAGATCGCCCCTCAACAAACCAACAACATCAAAAAGCGATCGCCCCTAATCTCAATCAAAAAGCGATCGCCTAAAATATCCATACTTTCACGAACAAGCGATCGCCCCTAATCTTATTCAAAAAGCGATCGCCTAAAATATCCACACTCTCACCCTACAAGCGATCGCCCCCTCAACAAAACAACAACACCAAACAGCGATCGCCTTAGAGAAATCAATATTGATTGTGTAGATTTTAATGCCAACGCGATCAATATGTTCTTTGAGCTTAGGTTCGGCGATCGCTTCGTAATGCACCACATCAAAAGAATAGGGTAATGGCTTCTCTTCGTTGAGACAATCAGCAAATCGGGCGGTAATTTCGTATGTTACGAGATCGCCCTTGATCGCCAAATCCACATCTGAGCCTATTTTATAGTTTCCCTTTGCCCGTGAGCCAAACAAGATTACTTCGGTAATCTCAGGAAATTCTCGAATCGCTTCGTTAATACAAATAAAATCTCGCTCAATTAATCCGTATTTCATCGAGTTTCACAAAGTTGCAATCTTGTTCTTAAAATACGCATAAACGTCCTCTAGAAGTTGAAAATATTTACCTCTAATTTTTGCTTCGACAGCGATCGCGGTTTCTTCATTGTAAGTATGTGCGGTCAGGTTACGATCTTGAAGTGCATCGATCCAGTCATGTCCATTGCTAATTAGTCCCGATTGAAATGCTTGTTTAATCGCTTCTCTAGGAGTTTTGGCAATTAATCCTTCTGCCTCTTCATAGTCCTTGAGCAATTTCCAAGCCAGTTCAAAGGTCATTTCAAAAAATTGAATCAATCCTGCTCTTTCTAAAATGGAAAGCTGTTCTGTTTTGAGGGAGTCTTGCAATAAAAGGAATGCTCTCTCAAAGTTAGAAAATCTCTGTATCCATCGAATATCTTCTTCTATCATCATTATGCTGCCATAGTAGGCGATAGCTGTTGCTAAAACCTTGGGTACGATTTTTTCCTAAGTGCTTGTTCATATTAGCCTCTGGGATTAATTTTATCAGATCGCCTCTAATCTGATCACAAAGCGATCGCCCAAACAACCAACAACATCAAACAGCGATCGCATCTAATATCAATCAAAAAGCGATCGCCTAAAATATCCACACTCTAACCACACAAGCGATCGCCCCTCAACAAACCAACAACACCAAACAGCGATCGCCCCCAATCTCAATCAAAAAGCGATCGCCTAAAATATCCACACTCTGACCACACAAGCGATCGCTCTGAATAGACCACAACATCAACCCGCGATCGCCCCTAATCTCATCACAAAGCGATCACCTCAAATATCCACACTTTCACGAACAAGCGATCTCCAGATTAACTTGTGAAACTCAGTGTTATGAAGTAAAATATTTATAATAAAGACATCTAAAAAGAGAGTAATTTTTTATACTTAAGTTTAATGAAATTATGAATCTAATATTTCTTCCAGAAGGTATTACCTCGTCTATAATTCCTATTTTAACTATAATTGAACATAGATCTGAAGTTATTGTTGGCTGTGTACTGTTAGGTCAAGATGATGATGGAAATTTACCATATTGGTTTGTAGATTCGACTTTAGAAGAGAATTCGGCTTCAAAAATACTGAATTATGTTGAAAATCGAGAAGTTTTGAATCAACTAGATATTTTTTTAATTATAAAAGAACCAAACTCATTATTACAATTTAATGTATTAGCTGCTGTTAGTTGTTGCAATCTAAACTACAGTGGTGAAGGTGGAAGAGGAGGAAGGAAGGTTATAGAGCTTTTAGCAAGGTATAATATCCGAACATATCCCTCTGAAATTAAGCGACCCATTCGAGATTATTCCAAAACTACAACTGAATGGCATCAGGAAATGAAAGAAGCTTTTGAATATAGTTTTAGTGTAGTGGCAAAATCTTGGTTGCCTCAATCTTGGGGATTAGATCCCATTCGTTACTAATCGAGAACATTGTTTTCAAGAGATTTTCTAATTTGACATCTGAGAACTTTCAAGAATGAATCATTTCGACTCTCTGCGTCCATAATTAAAGACTCATAAGTCATAACAAATAAGTCTGTCATAAAAGGATTATTTTCATCATCGACGATAATAGGTTGAAGATTAAAAAACATTTGACCATGAGAGAAAAGCTCTTTAAATCCCTGTTCTTTTAAAGAAATTCTAAATTCATTATCAATATCTGTTATTCCGTAAAACCATATTTTCTCAATTTTATTTGGAAAATATTTTAATAGTTTTCTAGCTCTCTGCTTTAATTGGCTTACTACTTCTTCATTCTTGGCTAGAGAAAGTCCTTTTTTCTTTAGCTCCACGACTACAACACTAAATTTTGCTTCCAAGTTAGGATTACCCGAAAAAACCATCGTTATGTCTGGTCTACTATTATCTTCAACTTTATCAAAAGTTATCTCTTTGATTACTTTTGACATAATCTCATCACTTAGGATTATGTTATAGCTCATGAAACGATCATCCAGCATCCAAACATTATTATTGTAGATATCGTCATCACTCACTTCTTTCTTTAGTATTTTTCTCATTGGCACTATTAATTTGTGTAGATCCTCTTCACTATTTTGAGGTGACATTTCTTTAAGCTTTGATATAATTCGAGCGCGGTATATTACATACTCTGCCAAGGCTCTAGAAGATAGTTCAAGTGCTTTCTCATATCGTGAATCGTCTAAATTATCACATTCTAAAATCTGTTTTTGTTCACTAAAAAACTTTTTTTGTGCTTCTTCCAAAAACAATGTTTTCTGTATTAAGCCTATAGAATCACTTGGAAAATACCCATCCAAATGAGGATATTGTTTGTTCAGTTTCTCGCTGACTTCTTGATTTTTTATTTTAACGCTTGGAACATTTGTCTCAATTATAATGCCAATTTCAGCTCGAAGTTTTGCTTTTAAATTGCGTTCAGTGATTTCGTCAGGCAAGTCTATTTTTTGCCTAGAAGAGTTAGCTTTGCCCTCAAAGTACTCTGATATAAATAGAAACCTCATTTGGTATCCGTGTGGAATAGAATCAATTAAAATCAACTCATATTTAAGCGCTCTATTATCGATACAAATTGCAGTATAAATAGATCTATCTTTCTCTAAATTGTAGTCAATAGAATAATGAATATCAAAATTTGAATAGAAATCTACTGATAAATCTTGGAAAGTTGCTTTTTCTAATTTAGGTAGATCATTAAGATTAAAGTTGATTTTACAAGAATAAAAGTCATACTCATAATTTGGAGAATCTACGGTTAAAGATATTTCAATATTGAGAATTTCTCCTCTTTCCTTTTTTCTAAAAAACAATGGAAAAAATTGCTCTATCAAGCTTTTTTTTACTTTTTCGGGAATTAAGTAATCATAGCTGTATATTTTTTCTTTAATATATTTGCTGAAGTATAATGTGCTTCCAGATCTTTCTTCTGCATTTTCTAATTCTTGACTTTCTCCATTGAAATTACTGTCAAATGTGAATATTCGCTTCTTAGATTTATCATAATAACTCTCAATGTTGATTTTATCGAAATATGATAAGTAGACAAGACGACCTAGCCCCTTGTGATCATTACTTTCTACTTCAAGTAGTCGAGAAAACTTGTTGAAATTTTTATCAATAAATCCTGTTCCATTATCTTCAACTATAAGTTCAAGACTTTTAGGATTATCAAATGACTCAATTTTTATCCTTAACGATATTTTGTCTGCGCCAGCATCCAAAGCGTTGGCAACTGCTTCAAAATATATTTGTTCATAGGATGGACTTGGATGAAATGTCGAAATTGCTTTACTAAGGTTTATTTTCATAAATATTCATTCGGTTTCTACAATTTTTTAGGTATTTGATTCATACAAACTAATATATAAGAATTGCACAAAAATGGGGGCTTTCGCCCCCAAACCAAACAATTTAATTGATCAGCCTAGCTGCCACCGATGCGAGCGACATCGCGGGAGTTAGCTTCAAAAGCGGCGTTGAGGGCATCATCACCACTCAGACCATCTTCTAGGGCTTCCTTAATCGCTTGCAATACCCGCTTGTAATCCTTGGGCATTACCTTCACGAATTTAGGAGCGATCGCATTCCAATCAGCGAGAACTCGTTCACCGATCGCACTCTCCGTATAGTCAACGTGCTGCTGAATCAACTGCTTCAGATCCTTGATTTCTTCGGGATCTTCGAGCTTTTCCAAGCCGACCATTGAGGTGTTGCAACGGGTTGCGAAGTCGCCCGACTCATCGAGAATGTAGGCAATACCGCCACTCATACCAGCCGCGAAGTTCCGTCCTGTTAAGCCCAAGACCACGACCTTACCGCCAGTCATATATTCACAACCGTGATCGCCGATGCCTTCGACTACGGCATTTACGCCAGAGTTGCGTACTGCAAAGCGTTCGCCAGCGATACCACGAATGTAGACTTCGCCACTGGTTGCGCCGTAGAGTGCAACGTTACCAGCGATTACATTCTCTTCTGCGACAAAGGTAGAAGCTTTGTCAGGATAGAGAATGATTTTACCGCCGCTTAGTCCTTTGCCGAGGTAGTCGTTGGTATCGCCTTCGAGTTCCATCGTTACACCAGAGGGAACGAATGCACCAAAGCTTTGACCAGCCGTGCCTTGGAAATGTAGATGTACGGTGTCATCGGGCAGTCCTTCCCAATGACGCTTGGTGATTTCATTACCAAGGATGGTTCCGACAGCACGATTGATATTCTTGATCGGAATAGTCTCTTGAACGGGTTCGCCGTCAACGATCGCTGCTTGACATAAATCTAACAATACGGTCATATCAAGGGATTTGTCTAAACCGTGATCCTGTGGAATTTGGCAATAGCGACCGACATCGGCTCCAACTTC
>DCSN01000011.1:8698-9850 GCA_002325645.1 Pseudanabaena sp. UBA1465 | reverse complement strand
GCGCCGACCCTCGCTTCTTTGGGTTTACATTAAAAACTTTTTTTGAAAATGTGTTGACAAAACCCAGTACTCATTTGCTATAGTAATTACCGCACAATCAAAGAGATTTGAGAAATGCACCAACGCATTGGGGTGTCGCCAAGTGGTAAGGCATCTGGTTTTGGTCCAGACATTCCGAGGTTCGAATCCTTGCACCCCAGTAACAAAAAAAGCTCCTTTGAAAGTTTCTTTCAAAGGAGCTTTTTTTGTTTGTGATCGCGGTTTCCCCGCCGAAGGCGGGGAAACCATATAACTGGTTATGGCTATAACTTGATTTTTAGCCAGCGAAATTATCTTTTTGTCCGCGAATTCTGGCAAATACGCGATCGGGAATCTCAATGCCAGCCGATCGCTGAATCGCAGGAACATCCCAACGCATAAAAGGATTAGTCCGCTTTTCTAGTCCAATGGTGCTAGGCACTGTCGCCTCACCCCTTTGACGCATCGCCCCAGCAGTCACGATCCGTTCCTGTAGCTCAAGATTATCAGCATCAACGGTGAGCGCAAACTTGAGATTGCCCAAGGTGTACTCGTGGGCGCACCAGACGCGGGTATCGTCGGGTAACTGACGCAATTGATCGATGGATGCTAACATTTGCGCGGGAGTACCCTCAAACAATCTGCCACAGCCTCCAGCAAACAAAGTATCACCACAGAACAATTCGCCGCCTTCATTGCCCACAGGTTCAAAATAATAGGCAATATGGGCGTAGGTGTGACCGGGGACAAAAAATACTTGGGCTTGGCGATCGCCAAAATTTACGCGATCGCCGCCTTTAAGAAATACTTGCTGATGAGGAATGCGATCGCGATCTTTATCGCCGCCATAGACCACTGCCTTGGGAAATTTTTTGATTAATGTGGAGTTGCCGCCCACATGATCACCGTGGTGGTGAGTATTAAAAATCGCTACTAAAGTCGCGTTTAGTTCTTCTAATTTGTCTAAAACTGGCTGGGCGATAGCAGGATCAACTACTGCCGCAATATTCTTCTCTGGATCGTGCAGTACAAAAACGTAATTGTCACTTAAAACCGCTAGACGATAGATATTCATGGTTTTCTGATCTATATACCCAACTACATTAAGACATAAAACCGAAAAGAAAAGTGCGG
>DCSN01000011.1:4333-8637 GCA_002325645.1 Pseudanabaena sp. UBA1465 | reverse complement strand
CCGCACTTTTCTTTTCGGTTTTACAAAGCTATAAAAATTGCTAAATCAGTCCCGTACTGCCAAAACCGCCCACGCCGCGATCGCTGGTTCCTAATTCTCCTTCAATATATTGGGCTTGAATTACTGGCTTTAAAACCAACTGAGCGATTTTTTGCCCCTTAGCAAAGGTGTAAGCTTCCTTACCCAGATTAATCACAATTACTTGGATTTCGCCACGATAGCCCGCATCAATAGTACCAGGAGCATTGAGAACGGCGATTCCATGTTTGAGCGCTAATCCACTTTTAGGACGCACTTGAATTTCGTAACCAAGGGGAATATCCACCGCTAAACCCGTCGGAATAGCGGCGCGATCGCCTTGTTGCAGCGTCACTTCGGCAACTGCATAGACATCAGCACCCGCATCGCCAGTATGGGCATAGCTAGGAACCTGTGCATCAGGATGTAGCTTTTGGAATTTAATTTCTACGATTTGCATTAATTAGGACTAAAAAGTATTGGGATTTTTAGGGGTGGAGATGGGCTGCTGTGGTTCAGGTGCGGGTTCAATGGTGCTAGGAACTGGCGAAGGCGATCGCGTTGGTTCAATGTTACTAGGAGTGGGAGAAGCAGTAGATCTTGGTGATTCTGTGGCTCTAGGACTATTGGAAGGATCGATTGATGGACTGATTGTGGGTGATTCTGTAGGTGACGTTGTGACGCTAGGTTTAACCGTAGGTGTTGATGTTGGCGTTCTGGTTGGTGTTGGTTGCGGTTTGGGAGTAACTTTGCGAGTTACCTCTAGATTGTAGGTAGTTTCCTGAGAGCTAGTAGTTTTGATCTTGATGTAATAAGTACCAGATTTAGGCAATTTACCTTCCCAATATCCGCTTTTATTATCCTTGGCTGCATTATCTAAGCTGACCTGATCTGCACCTTCAATAGTCATTTGCAAATTGTCGCCATTTGTAAGCGATACGGTCAAAAAATCGTCTCTTTCTCCAGTAAGGCGCACATTTACAATTTTACCCGCCACAATTTTATCGTTGACAGATTTGCGATTTACTCCTTCGTTATCACCTAGATCAAGCTTGATATTGGTAACGGTGGGATCATTTGTGGCGCTAGTTGGTGTGGTAATTGCTGTTTCTGTAGGATTGATCGCGAGGCGATTGCGACTAAAAAACAAGGAAGTGACTGCCCATGAGCCGATCCCCGCGACTAAAATAATCAGGATTCCCACAAACCAGTTCACACCATTACTGTTATTAGATTCATTAACGCGGTTAGGGTTACTGGCTCCATAATTGGCAGGATTGCGGTTATTTGCTCCCGCCACGACAGTTCTTTGAGGAATTGTCGCCGCTACATTCGATGGTACTGCTCGCCCGACGGCATAGGTCTTTGCCCCTGAAAAAGAAGCTTGGGCAACCTGTAGAGCCTGCATCACCTCATCGGCAGACCGATAGCGATTAGTGGGTTTATAGCTCAACATTTGATTGATTACTCGCGCAAAGGCTGGGTTGACATTGGCGAACTGTTGCCAATTCCATGCCAGATTGATGCTGTCAAATAGTTCTGAGGGCTCGCGACCCGTCATCAGCACGATGGAAGTCACCGCAAGGGCATAGAGATCGCTATTGGCATAGGCATTGCCCGACTGTAATTGCTCTGGTGGGGCATAGCCTGCTTTACCCGCAACCGTTGAGGCAGGAATTCCCATTTGCGAATTGAGTTTGGCATTGGTTTCTTGCACAACCCCAAAATCAATTAGCACAGGTAAATTATCCTGCGATCGCAACATCAGATTTTCAGGCGAAATATCGCGGTGAATAATATTGTGACCATGCAGATAGCTCAGCACGGGCAGAAGCTGCTGCATCAAGGCAAAAATCTCATTTTCAGAAAAGGTTTGCCCAGCCTTCAAGCGATCGAGCAGCAAATTTCGATAATTTTTGCCCTCTACATAATCTTGAACTAAGAGTAACCTTCCCTCTGACTCAAAGGTAGCGCGGAACTCTGGCACTTGAGGATGACGAATTTGATATAGTACCGAGGCTTCACGCCGAAATAATTCCTTCGCTTTTTCAGATACCTCTAGGGAATCTTGAGGAGGAATAAATTCTTTGAGAACACAGGTTTCATTAAAGCGCTCTAGGTCTTGCGCTAGGTAAGTGCGCCCCATACCACCCTGTCCAATCGTTGAGCGGATAGCATAGCGACCTTTAAGAACAAAACCTTGAGGGAATGGGGGTTGCATTGTTATGTAATTAGTAATCGGTAATTCGTAATTCGTAATTCGTAATTAAAAAATCAATACCTTACTGCCATCGCACTGCCACGAATCAAATATTTGGGGCTTTCAATATCAATGGATGTGCCAACCTTGACCTTTTCATTGCCAAATACCACGCCGTCGTTGGTGACTCTAGCGGTGGCTTCGAGGGTGATGGCTAGGTCAGACTGAGATGTGGATACAGCGCGGGGATCATCAAATAAAACTGGAGAACCATCGGCTTTGGCGGCGACAATTTGGGGGGTAGAGATGCTGACCTTTTTAATGGTGACTTCGCCGCGTGGTTGGTTGCGAATGATGATGTTAACTTTGTCGCCGACTTTGACTAAGTTTTGAGGATTAGTGGCGCTAAGACCGCGTACATTCATGTCTACTTGAACAGTTTTGTTTTCAGCCGATAGCATTTGCGCGATCGAACTGCCGCTATTACCGGGGACAACCAGTAAGCCGATCAGGACGATCAAAATTGTGGCGATCGCCCCGATGTCCAAAATGCTAAATTTGCCAAATAAACGACCTTGCCGATCTAGAATTGCCATGCGTATTTGCTAAATGTAACGGTTGAAATAGGTTTAAAGGTTAAAAAATTGAAGAAGCGAGTAAACGCCGTCAGCATTACAGTATAGGGGTAAATTGAATTGGTTCAGCCATTCAAAGTAGGCTTACGCGGTTCACTTTGTTTTTGGCAAAGCATTCAAAAGCTCTTCAGTAATGATTTCAGTCATGATGATCGATAGTTTGGGCAACAAAATATCGTTAGTGCGACTCATCGAGTCAACCGTAATCTGGGGCAAGACACTAATTGCTTTTTTACCTGTTGCAGATTTGTAAAAGCCGATAATATCGCGTAGTTCGGATTCCGTAAAATACTTGTCATAGATCGGATAGGAAATCTGCTCTACCAATTGATTGAGGTCAATTTTTTTAAGCACGCGATCGCGATATTTAATCGCCATCCGCGACACGATGTCACTAAATTGCTTCTGGACTTCGGGGCGATCGCTATCTAGTGCAGGTACAGTTTTCAAAATTGTTGATACCAGCTTTGGCAATTCGGCGCGTACCATCGCATCCATAATTTGGTTAGCATTTTTACTTGATTCAGTGATTTCCAATAGTTCTTTAATCAATTCACGCTTTTCTGAGGAAATTACAGGGGAGACTGATTCTGTTGATTTCTTGGTTTCACTGTTCTCTTGAGGGATTTGCGCGATCGCTTTGGGTGAGTTGAATGTGGGTAAAGTCGATCCAGCCGTAAGTAATGAAGACAGCGTAAAAGTTACCAAAATACGGTTGAGCATAGTTTTATCGATAGATAATATTTTTTTAGATTTTTTTAGATTTTGGTTTGTTGCAAAGTAACTTAACCATTGATGTTTGTCGAGTCAGATTTATCGAGATTGTAAGCTAATTTATCCGCGATCGCTGTTACCCAATTTTCATCTTGTTTCGTATAGCTACGGGGAATATTTGCCCCTAAAACCATGACTCCTTTTTCGCCCAGAGGTTGCACGATTACGCCCTGTGTATTTTCAGGTAAATAGTCAAACTCGACGCGCCCCGGGTAAAGCTCTAACTTCACCAAATATATGGGCTTCTGAGTTTTGATTACCCGTTCCGCGATCGCGCCAATATTAACTTGTTTACTCTTGCCTAAAATGCCTCTGCGAAGAATAGTTCGGCGATCGTAATAAACTGCTACAACTTTGGTAACTGTATTGGTAAGTAATATATGCGTTGCCCAAGCGAGTTCCGTCTTAACTACCTCTGGTAAATTTTGATCAATTTCCAAACCTTCTTCCCCTAATAAAGTCACGGCTTCGGGAGGTTTGGGTTGCACTTGCTGCCATAGCAACCCAATCAAAATTAAAACCGCACTTAATAAGACCCCTAAGGCATCGGCGCGTGACTGACTAGCGGTAAGATTTGCCGTCACCATCCGATTAGCCAATAGTGCCAATCCGCCGACGATCCCCACCACAAGGGGTAAATATCGAATCATCATATTTAAAACCAATAAAATCAGAGG
>DCSN01000011.1:0-4255 GCA_002325645.1 Pseudanabaena sp. UBA1465 | reverse complement strand
CCTCTGATTTTATTGGTTTTAAACTGATATCGGGAAAGGTTTAAGAAATATTTCAGTCAGTTTTAACTGACTTTAGCTTCGCAGCCCAGAACTTGAGTTCTGGGTTAGCTGACGCTAATTACCAAATTTTCCAGTCTCCCCAATTCAAATTAAAAATAGAAGTATCAGGAAAGGCGATCGCATTATTATTCTGCACTAGAGTTTGTTGTAACTTGGTAAGGAGTGGATTAACCCTCGGTAAACTATCAACTAATTGATAGGGTAAAATCCCTTTTGATAATGCAAAGGATGCCGTTGTCCCTGCGGCGGCTCCCACTGACCACTCGTAGGAATGGACGCGATAACCTGCGGCGACGATGTAACTAAAGGCGATGTTTTTGCCAGAGACGATCAGGTTATCGATTTTTTGGGGAATCAGCGATCGCAAAGGGATTTGCCCAGGAAATGCGGCTCCGTGACCATTACGAACTCCTGCGCGTTCTGTATTACCAGCCTTTTCGACAGGATATTCACTGAGGCAGGGATGGAAGTCGAGATAATATTGGGCAATGCCGATCGCATCGGGATAAATAGTCGAACGGGTGCGGCGGGAGATTTTTTGCGGCTCCGTATTATTCCGAATTGCACTGGCTGACCCTATACCCGCTAAAGCTTTCCATAAATTGCGATAGGATTCCTGTGAGAGATTTTGGCGATAGGTTTCTGCACTAAAGTCTACCTGTGACACATCGATTTCCGACATACTGAAGCCTTCAGAATAACCATAGGAAGGGCGACCGATAATTCTGCGAGACTCGCGAATATAGGGATATTTAGAAAGTCCATGCAAGGTTCCCATTGGCGAGTTAAAACCTGTCAGCAAGCGATGATTGAGAAAAGGTTTTTTCCAATCAGTTTTTTGCTGGGAGTCAGTTGTCCCCGCCACTAGCCAATAGTAAAAACCGAGGGCAATCTCTTCCCCACTTTTGAGGGTTTCTTGCCTCAATCCCCCCATCCAGCCATTTGGTTCTAATTGTCCAGAATTCAATAATTGCGCTCTCGAATAAATTAAATTATCTTGATCAGTTCCCGGACGATAGTCATTCCCCCATACCCAGTTCTGCATGGAGATATCTCCCGCTTTCATGGATGAAACCCCAAAGGCGTTCTTTTTGGGCTGATCAGTTGCGGCACTCCAAATGCGGCGATAGGTAAAAATATTGTCAAAATTAGCAAGATTAGGCTTCGGGTCAGAGCCGTAATAGGGAAGGTAGCGATCGTAAAAACTAGGCTTTTGCTGTGGTTGCGCCTCAGCCGTCTGTTCCATCGCAAAGGTGTAAGTGAAACCCTGCGTGCAGTAAGCATCATTCTCGGTGACAGGGGATGATGGATTCAGATGCGATCGCCGATCAATTCCCAATCGATAGGGAACATCAGCTAAAGCAATAACTTCGCCTGTCTCCGTAGAATCAATTACAAACCAATTGCTAGGACGCTTTTCCGTATTAGCAAGAGGAATGAAGCGAATAATTCGTTTGTTTAATCTCGATGAATTTTCGTAGCGATAGGCATCATCAATGATTTGCGAAAGTGGCTCACTATTTAATGGGGCTGTGTTTGGTGCAGGACGATGTTGAATCGCGATCGCGCCATCAATTAATTTACTATCGGCACTAATTTCTAACTTTTTAATAACTGTATTCGGAAACCATTTTAATTTGCCATTTCCCTTACGTTCCGCCTCCTGCAACATTTCCACTAATATTTGCTGTGCAGTATTCGGAATAAAACAGGAAACACTGACCCAACAGTCTCCCACATTCAATTTTCCATAGTTCTGCTCAATCCGCTTCCGAAATTCGGTATAGCCCTTGGGAAAATACCAGAGATTGCGCTGTTTTTTGGCTTCATCTAAAGCCGAAGTACCTTGCGATGTAATCTGTCCACCAACCCAGTCGGTAATTTCGGTCACGCAGACAGTACGCCCTGCCAGCAATCCCTCGTAGGCGGCGGCTGTACCTGCCACGCCACCGCCCACAATCAGGATTTCGCATTCTTGGTTGCGATCGCTTGACTTGGGAGATATTTGGGCGATCGCATTATCAGCATTATTGGTAAATGTGCATAAGGCGACGGTAGAAGCGATCGCATAGATCGAAAATTGAATTTGATTCCTTTGTAAAAGCATAAACCAAGCTTAACCGCACATTAAATTATAGAAGTGATTTGAAATGTATCATGATTTTCAGTGTGAGAAAAAGGCATCATGTTGTACATCAAAAAGTCTGCAATACAACCACTTACGGTTGCATCAATTCTACTTGCTTCTTTCAATCTTAGCAGTGCTAATGCTAATGAACTAAGAGTAGTTTCTAATTCTGAAAATGCTAATGTAGCAAATACACTTCAAAAAATCGAAAAAGATACTCTAGTTGAGCCATCAATCCTAGATTCGGAAAAGACGGCTCAAAATGTGACTGCCATATCACAACTTTCAGACGTGAAGTCAACTGATTGGGCGTTTACATCTTTACAATCTTTAGTTGAAAGATACGGTTGTATCGCTGGCTATCCCGATCGCACTTTTCGTGGCAAGCAAGCCACATCTCGTTATGAGTTTGCGGCAGGGCTGAATGCTTGTCTAGACAAGATCAACGAAATTATTTCTGCTGGTTTAGCCGATAAAGTCAGCAAAGAAGATTTAGCTACACTTCAAAAACTTCAAGAAGAGTTTGCGGCTGAACTTGCGACTTTGAGAGGTCGTGTTGATGTTCTTGATGCCAAAGTCGCTAAGTTGGAAGCTCAGCAATTTTCCACAACCACTAAACTCAATGCCAGAGTCATTTTTGCCCTTTCTGATACTTTTGGTGGTGTAGGAACAGGAACAGCGCTACAAAATCCTCAAAAAACTACCGATGCGACCAACCTCAATTTCTCCTATCGCGCCAGATTGAACTTTGACACTAGCTTTACAGGCAAGGATTTGCTCCGTACCCGCTTACAAGCTGGCAACAATCCTAATCTGGGTAATGCAACTAATACCCAAATGGCGCGTTTAGCCTTTGCCCAACTTACTAATCCTAGCAACTCATTTGAAATCGATAAGTTCTACTACCGATTTCCAATTGGCGATAGTCTAAGGGTTTTCGTCGGCGCAAATGCCCTCGATCCCGACGATATTGCTGATACATTGAACCCTTATTTTGAAAGTAGCGACAGTGGTGCTTTGTCAAGATTTGGTCGCTATGATCCGCTATTGTTTCGCACACCCTCTGGCGCTGGCTTAGGATTGATTTACAAGATTAATCCTCAGTTTACTGTTGCCGCAAGTTACCTTGCAAATTCGGGCAATACCCCTAATGCTGCATCGGCAACTGGTCAGGGTGGTTTGTTTAACGGCGGTTATAGCGCCAATTTGCAACTACTTGTTGCACCAACAAATGACTTGAAGTTTGGTTTAGCTTACGCACGAACTTTTGAACCAATTGGTCTTGATGTTGTTGGTAGTACTGGTAGCGAGTTTGGTCGCAGACCATTCACCAATCAGGATACTTCCACCGATCGCTATGGCGCTCAGTTTAATTGGCAAGCTTCTAAAGGTTTTAATGTTGGCGGATGGGTTGGCTTTGCGAATGCCCGTCAAGAATCAGGTGTAGGTAGAGGTAACACTGCCAACTTGTTCAACTGGAGTCTTAACCTTGCGTTCCCAGACTTGTTTGCTACTGGCAACACGGGAGGAATTATCTTTGGACAGCCTCCAAAGGTGACTTCTAACACGAACACTTTACGGATTGATCCAGATACTTCATACCTTTTGGAACTGCAATACAGCTTCCGCGTTAGCAAAAACATCTCGATTACCCCTGGTGTCTTTGCGGTATTTAATCCCAATCAAAATGCTTTAAATCCCACCACTTGGGTAGCAACCGTTAGAACCCTGTTTAGCTTCTAAATCTGTAACACCACATCAATAAAACGTTTAGGATGAGCAGCGCTTTGCGCTGCCCATCCTAAACGTAAAACCTAGCCATCTTTAGCACTACCAAAACAATATGACAATCAAACGTAGAGACTTTCTAACTTTCTTGGGTGGCATGGGCGGAGCAATGCTATTTGATGCCGTTCCTCGAAATCCTAATATTCCTAGATTTTCCATGCCCTTTATGGGTTCTGATTCAAGCAATCAAGCATTTGCGGCGAACTCTTCTAAATTAAGCTTCAAACCAATTAAGGGAGTAATGCCCTTAGTCACCGATGCGATCGCGCCATCACAGCA
>DCSN01000259.1 GCA_002325645.1 Pseudanabaena sp. UBA1465 | reverse complement strand
CGATCGCGCTCTTGACGCAAATTTTCTGTAGCTTTCTCCAGGGCTTGAAGAGCAGCCTGATTTTGCGCGATAAATCCTGCTTCAGCATTCAACTCCTGTTCTTTCAGTTGACGTTCTTTAGTAGATAGCTCCAAAACCTGATTATTGAAAAATTGGCGCTCTTGTTTAAGAACATTCTGTTCTTGCTCTAATTCTTGTTTAGCTTGCTGTAAGCTAGTTTGCTCCAACTTAATAACTGCCTCTTTTTCCCAAAAATCAGCAATTTGAGATTCTAACTGTTTAGTTGTCTCATCTAAACGTTGACGATCTGCCTCAATATTTGTAATTGCAGCTTTAAAAAGCTGAGCTTTTTCCCAAGAGTCTTGCAAATTAAAGTCTTCAGGTGGTAATGTAATCATAACTTGCTCAAGTTGTTGTTCTGTAACAGTCGCAAGCGCTGTATTAGCAAGAGTTTCAAATTGTTCTTGATTGAGTTGACCTTCATTATTAGGTTTAGGCTCTGATTTAGCAGATGTTTGACTTCTTTGTGTAGAAGCAGCGTTATTTCGTTTTTTTGATGCCATGAGAGTATTTAATCAGGAGAGTAAGAAAGATTGAGGATATTGGCAACTAGATGATAGATAGTCTCGATACAGCGATCGCATTCAGAAAGAGTGAGATTGGGAGAAGCACGACTAGAAGCATGGCTACTAGCATCTCTTAGTGTTGCTAACTGATCTAATCTACTCAAAATATCTGGATGCGTTTGAGCCAGATTATGCAAGGGATGCTCCCCAAACTTGCGTGTGGCTAAGAGTGCAGCAAGGATGTGAGGGCGCAAGGACTGGCTACCATATTCAGAAGCATTGCGGACTTTTCCTTGTTTTACATCAGTTAGGGTCGAAGGTAATGGCACAGTAAATCCAATCTGCTTGGCTAAATCATTAAGAAATTTTCGATTGCCATGTTTATCGTTAATCGATAGCATTTGCCATTCTTTGTTTGGTGAATACTTAGGGCGGATATAGTTAAATATTTGTTCGCCGACTTTTTGGCATTGAATTAAACAGGACTCAATAAAAGGGTTTTGTTGCTTAGCCGAGTCCAAACCTTTCATCTGAGCGCGATCGCGCTCCATCCTGACGAGAGAATCATAAATATCGTCATAACGTCTGATTGTCATAGTGAGCTTAAATTCTACTCGCTGCTTTGCGTCAGAGAGATACATTTCCATTAACTCTGACAAAGTACCTTGATCATCTCGTGATTCACTCATACCAAGAATACGTTTTTGCAATTCTCGAAAATTATCTTGCTCAAATTGCTTATTAATCGCCTTACGTAACCAAGGGCTATCACCTACCCCAAAGGGATCGCAAACTAACCAATCAGGATCATCATTAGGAAGATAGAGGAAAGTTGCTAACCAGATAGCAGTAGGTTCCTCTTCAATAAATGAGATGCGCTTGAGAGAGAGAGTTTGAGAATTATGCAAAGACTCTTCAGGCATATCATCAACATCTAAGTCTGAAGTATTGCTTGCTAATTTACCTAGTGCTTTACTATAGCTGCGAACTGCTTTAAGAATATCCTTGGGATTAGGAGTTTGTGGACTAAGATCGTGCACTCTGGGCATGACTAGAGTTTGATAATTTGGCTGACCGACAGAGCCTAAATTTAATTCAGGAAATCCCGAAGGGTTCAGTCGCGTATCAGCACGTTCTTCTATATCGATAAAACGGGGCATAAGCTCATTTGTCCAAACATCCTGAAAGATATAGCCCGCTACAGATTCTTCAGTGGTGAAAATTTCATCCTGTAAAAGCCGCTTACCTTGCTCAGTAGGAATGCCATAGTTATCGATTAAGATGCGATCGCTTAACTCTGAAAGGATTAGAGCCGCCAAATCTTGATGAATTTCTAGATGTTTACCGATCTGCTCGGCTGACTGCACACCAGCATTAGCTAATCCCAGAATTGCTTTTTCAAGAATATTTAGCTTGTTATAACTTGTACGCGGCGCTACCACACGGTACATCCAAGCAGGATAGAGAAAAAAGCGGCGATCACGCCATTTTTCCTTAGATTTTGGATCGTAATAGAGTATCGGGGTATCTAAGTCGAATTTCATAATCTAAAGCCTCCTAATCACGCCATGTTCGCTCTGGCAAAGTTGATAAAAATCAATAAATTCGCGCATGGCAAATCTTTCAGTCTCAGGTTTCTGAGTTTCACTCTTCACCATTCCTAAATCTCCAACAACGATCAACAGCCTTTGTTGACGGCTCATCGCAACACAGAGACGGTTTTCAAGAAGCAGAAAACCATATTTTTGTTGATAATGCTTAGATTCTTTGGCAACAATGTCATTACTGCGGGTCATAGATAGAAATACCACATCAAACTCTTTACCCTGAAAAGAGTCAACCGTCCCAATGCGTAAACGTTCGATCAGCTTTCCTGAATCTGCCCTTCCCTCTTCCCACTGGCGCGAGACTTGAAAATTTCCTTCGTCATTACGTTCAGCAACTCCTTCTTTACAAAGCGCTTCCCATATTTCTGTCACTTGGGCGCGATAGAAAGTAATCACCCCGAATGTCAGATTTTGGGAAGATTCCATCGCTAGATGTAACTCATGGGCGAGACGCTCTGCCTCAATGCGACGAGACTTACTTTGCCCCTTTGTTTCCCCCCCCCCCGTTGCAAAGGAATATCAAGCCAAGCGGCAACCTTACCCTCATAATTGGGAATATTATGCACAAAATCGGAGTCGGGTCTGCCAGTATTAATCTTCGATTCACCGTGATATTCATAAAAAGTACGACTTACAAAATCGCCTAGAATTTGATGCATTCGGTATTGG
The DNA here is from genome assembly GCA_002325645.1 of Pseudanabaena sp. UBA1465. Taxonomy (GTDB): domain Bacteria; phylum Cyanobacteriota; class Cyanobacteriia; order Pseudanabaenales; family Pseudanabaenaceae; genus Pseudanabaena. The sequence goes on along the minus strand of DCSN01000259.1, from coordinate 15,943 downwards.
GTATCAAGGGTAATCGTGCGCTTAATGCCATCTTCGGCTTCTCTGGCTCTAAGTTGTTGAAAAAGTCGCTCAAATAAACTTAGCTTCAGGACATCACGAGTTTGCTCATTAGATGCTGCTAACTTACGTTCCACTTCTTCTTCCAGCATATGCGGTAACTGACGGTGATCTCCCACCAAAATAATCCGCCTTTCTGCCTTTGCCATCGGAATAAACAAGTCCAATGGGTTAGCGCGAGCAGCTTCATCAATAATTACGGTTTCAAAAATACTATCAGGACTGCCTGTAATCATTGCCATATCCTTACCTGCGACCTGTTGACAAGTTGATGCGAGTACCGCCGTATACTGTCGCACCATCTTATTAACCCCACTAGGATCATTTTTGAGATCGTAAAGATATTCTTCAAGGACATCACGCTCACCGACATCCTTTTGACGGACATACTGATAAAAGGCTTCCCGAACTTGTTGCAAAAGTCTTTCTATTTCTGGATTAGTAATATTGACGATCGCCTGTGGTGCGTTGGTAGGAATTAGACAATCGAGCAAGCGTTCCTGTAAATCTGCCAAATCAGACAGAAAAGATGGTGGATCTTCTCCGTGATCTTCTGGTTCCCAATCAGCCGCAATTTCGAGTAATTGGCGATCGCTAGGTTTCAAGACTTGGAAGTTATCTGGCAACTTATCTAGACGGGCTAAAACTTTTCCTGCTTGCAGAGCGCCATCATCAGCAAAACTGATCGGATCGACACTTAGCGATCGCACCGCTTTAACCGCCTGTTCAAATTCAGGGCGATCGCTATTGATGCCTTTATTGACACTGCGATCGGTGCGAACGTAAATTTGCTTTTGCTCTAGCAGTAAATCGCTGAGTTCGCTAGAAATTTTTCCTATTGTGAGTTGGTAAATTTCAGCAAGCATTTTTGCTGTTTGCAAGCGATCACTGGGAGTCAGTAAATAACTAAAGATTAAATTTTGTACTTGCTTTAGCTCTGAATATTCGGCAGTTTCAGGCATTTGAGCTAGATTAATCTCAAGTGTTTCGATCAATCCGCGCCGCCAGCGATCGGTATCATTGACGGCATCAACTTGATTGTGTTTACCGCCAATCCGAGCAACGGGCAACCCATAAACAAAAGTGCGACTCGCAGCATTATCTACCGCGTCATGTTGGTAACTGGTCAGCAAGATTCTTTTCGCTACCGATTGCTTATTTTTTTCGGCGATCTCGGCTAGTCTAGTTTGCAAAGCGGCAATCGTGCCTGTTTTGCCTGTTCCAGGGGGACCTTGAATCAAGGCAATATCAGGAGTATTGATCGCAATGTCAAGCGCTTCTTTTTGTCGAGCCGTTGGTTTACCGCCAAATCTGTCAATGGTTGCAGGAGAAGTTGATTTAAACTTTTGAGATCGCCCGATTTGCACAGCACAATTTTCCAGAATCTTTCCTAGCTGTGGCATCGCACACTTAGCTTGTTGAATCCGTTCAGCAGCTTCTAGTCTCCTTGTAAGACGGATGCGATCGCCTTGGGTGGAAATGAACAAAAAGCCAGATTTTGGAGGTTCAATCACTTCTTCGGGATTATTAGGACGTAAATCTACAGATAAATTATTGAGCCTAGATAGATCAAGGCGATAAATTTGACCAAAGAAGCTTTTATTTTGAGAATTTTGTCCAGACTTTTTCCCAGAAGATTTGCGTTGAGTGGCAAACCCAGACAAATCAGGTTCGATCTCACTAGCTTCTAGGGCAAATTCACTAATTTCTCGGATCGCAATTAACTGATCACGCCCATCCGAACGCACCAAAAACCGATAAACACCATCAGATAGCAGCTTACAACTTTCATAACGTATCCAGCCGAATTCTTGAGCCTTAGCAAGAATATTTGCACTTTCAATTTCGTTATATTCTTTCCATAGACGGAGATAACTATCAGCACTTTTAACTAATAAATCTAAATCGGTACGCACAGTTTCACGCATTGCCCCTGCGATCGTGAAATCGCAGAAGTCAATATCACCAAGCACCAAAATAAATGGGCGAATTTCTAAATTATTGCGTTGTTTTCTAGCTGCGATGATCCTCTCGATTCTTAACTTACCGTCAGAAGTTTGCTTAACATCCACTGTAATTTCTTTACCTCTGATTTGAAAAGAAGTTTCAGACATTTCTGTAACTTCCTGCCCCGCTTGCACAAGCATACGCTGGGAAGGCTTAGCATTTGGATGAGTATTTGCAGGAGATTGAATTAATAAATTATTCTTTAGCCACTCAAGGATCTCTTCTACAGGTTTACTTGCGTGTAAATGTTTGACACGAATATCTTCAACTATTTTCTCATCAACACCAATCTCTAATTCTCCAATACGCCATTCTTGGACAAATTCATGAACTTGAATAGTTACTTTCTCAGGAACTTCTTGCTTGGGATTCGTTGCTAATACCCAACCCAGAAAAGGAAGATTACGATCAACAAGCTTTTCTAGTTCTGTTTGCGATCTTTGATCAGTTCCACAAACTGTCCAGATATTAGTCCCATGTTGCAGCAACAGAGCATTATCCGCCGTTGAACGTGACAGCCTAATTTCATCTTTAATGCTAATCACAGCATCTTTACCCTTAAAGGGAGAGCCGTCAATTCGCTCTAGATCTAGAGTAGAAATATTGCCAACTTGTAAATCACTAACTCTCATGACACACCTCCCATAACTAAATTAAATTTGGCAACTCGATGAGGGCGATCCAATGCGCCAAAATGTAAAAACCAAGATCCGAAACGTTGCTGATCAAGCGGAAATCGTTTAGGGCGATCGCCAAATTCTACCTCTAGTTTTTCTCTACCGTCAGAGGTTAACCAGTAGCTTTTACCATCAAGACTTTGCACAGTTATATGAAGACCTGTGGCTTCTTGTTGTGCCGTTAATCTAATACAAGCCTGATCTTGCTGATTTTCTACCCATCCCCTAGTAATGCGGCGTGTTAACTCTCTTGGTTGCTCAACTTGTAAGGCGATCGCCTGTAATATCGGCAGCATCGCACCATGTTGAGGCTCCCACTGAGAAATAGCTAATTGGACAAATGAAGATCTAGGCGCATCACACCAAGCACATAATTTGCTAGTTGCATAAAAAGTACTTTCACAACTCTGGCACTGGAGCATATAGTCTGCTGCTGAATGTAATGTTTCCACCCATTGATTAACACTCGGTCTTACCTGGGGATTGCTCAAACCTTCACCAAAAGTCTTAGCACAAAGCCTTTGCAGTCTAGGAGATAAAACCATATCGCGGGGAAACCCATAGCTAGAAAGATTGCGATCATCGTTAGGGGCATCAACCCAAGGCAACTTACCTTGCACAGCTTGATTGATCATCTCAGGATCACCATTTTCCACTAAATCACCCATGAGAGGATGAACAAAGCTCAATGTTTGAAAAGCAATCACCGCAAAAGCATGGGCATCAGTTAATGTATTTGTCCCTGATATACCCAACTCGATCTCTGGTGCAGCATAGGGTGTAGTCCGAAGTCTACTCGCGATCGCGGAGTCTTCAGAGCGCAAATTATCGGAATCAATTAACCAGACTTCTTCTGAAGTATTATTAGCTGAAATAAAGATATTATTGGGGGACGGATCACCGTATACCAAACCCTTGGCGTGCAATTTAGAAAAAATCTCGGCACATTTTGCCAGCAATCTTAATCGGCGACCCAGACCACCTCCTTGGAGATACCACTCCACAAGACTATCAATTTCTCGAAACTGAAGAGGAGTCGGAATTAAGTTGCTGAGAGGTTCCATACCCGTCAGTAATTCCATCACATAACCTAATCTTGGTTCTTTTAATAAAGCGATCGGACGAGCAATATTCAATCCCTTTAAATCTAACTGACGTACTAGCTTTATTTGACGGCGCAATCCTTCTCGCTGTGACTGATTAGCCTGCTGTAAAACCTTGATCGCATAGCGACCATTCTTGACAGAGTAAACTTTGCCCTGTCCACCCTCGCCCAACTTGCGATCAATTTCATAGACTGTGCCATGTTCATCAGTAACGCATTTTCTGTTGTTGCTTATGTTGATATTATTCACGGCTGCCTCCAAAGCATAGCAAGGGTTTTATCATCTAAATGATTCGGGACAGGAAATTCGCGCAGTTCCCGACACAAAGCTTGCCAACGTTGATAGGGGGGCATTGGCGCAAAATCTGTTAAGAGCATGGCAATAAAATCACTTAGGCGATCGCTTTGTAAATCTTCAGAAATGCCATCCGTAGCCAATAAAATTGCATCACCAATTTCTAAAACAGGTAAAGTTAGTATTTGCCAGTCTTGAGTAGACCGCGAGATCCCTAAACCTGTTGTTTGATTACTAAATCCTGTTCTCTCAAAATTAAGTCGATGTAAAGTACCATCAGCTTTACGCATTGCTACTAAACCATCCCCAAGCTGCGCCATTACCAACTTCCCCTCAGATGAAATAACGGCAAACAAGCAGGTAGTCGCACTATCGTTTTCACTGGCTGGTAAAACATATAAGTTCCAAAGAATATGAATTAAGCGCAATAAGAGCGTTGGTGAAGCATCTACACTATTTCCCCAATGGCGCAAAGCATCTTTAACCGCACGGCAAGCCATCTTTGCCCCTTGACGAGCATTTGGCTTTGAGCCTAATCCGTCACTGATAGCGATAAATGTGCCAAATTTACTCTGACCTCCCATCCATGCATCTTCATTAGGGCGGTGATCGCGTTTGTGCTGTGAGCCAGTGACCGAAGCACCAAAAGCAATTAATTTGTTACTGGATATTTCCGTCATTAGAAATCAATGTCATCCAAATCAGGAGAATTAGGGTCAACTAGTTGCTGTAATTGACTAGGATCAGCACTGCGCGATCGTGTTGCCACAGAAAATGTCACCCAACGAAAGAATCGCTGGATATTTGTTTCATCAGCCGTAAAAACAGGAATTTGCGTACTTTGATTGGCAACAAAGGCATTGAGAACATCTCGATCGATATCTTCACCAATTCCCATCGCAAACCTTACAGCCTTACTTGCTCGGTCAGATGTTAGTAATTTATTTAGGGATTCTTGCCAGTTTTTACTAGCTTTTCCTTTGTCATCAGTAGGCACACCATCAGAAACGAGAATCAGATTCGGGTAGTATGAACGACTAGGAATAGTATTACGATCCTCAACTAACTGATTGACAAGCTCAAAGGCTGCTGCCATAGGAGTCGTCCCCTCTGCCTTCATGTCCTCCCATTGAATCTTAGAAGCAGGAGTTAGGGGAATGTGGGTTACTGCGCCCCCTTTACCAAAAGTAATCACAGCAACATGAATATCCGCAAGCGCAAAGGTATCATTCTTAAATTCTTGAATCATAGCGGCGATCGCCCGATTTAGTATAGTGATTTTGCCTTGCTTAGTCATACTTCCACTAACATCTGCCAAAATGATGACAGGCATCATCCGCGCCGTCGGTACTGTAAAACTCTTAAATTTACTGTTCACAAAAATGCCCCCATGATCAATATTTAACTACTTACTAAATTTGCTACTTCATGCAAAGACTGATGATGTCCGTTAGGCTGAATCACAAGATTTACCAAATACCATTAGTACTGTATCAGATATCATTCATTTTTTAGATTACAAAAAAGTAATGTTTACGAAATCACGTTTTTCAAGTTATTTTTTGCCCAAACATGACTAAAGGTATTCCCGAAAAGTGTAAAAAATGTGCGGTGCTTTCGGCGGCTCAGGCTCAAGAACTTCACGGCAATAATGGTGATCGCTGTTGGAATCCTACGGTTTGCTATAGTCGCCGTTCCTATGCTCGTCATCGCGATCGCCGTAATTTGATTCGCTCTCGTCAACGTGGTGATTTCGATGAAAATTTAGTTGTTAATACTGATGAATTCGCCTCAATTTTTTGGGCGGTGTTAGTGGTTTATCGGCAGTCGGGAACTGATACACCAATTCATGCGATCGCGGCGCAAGTTTGGAAAGGACAAGAAAAGTTTGCGGCGGTTCCACCAATTCATTGTGCGGGAATGGTTGCGACTCAAGTTCATACTTATGTGCAGAAAGTCTTGGTTTTGCTAGAGTCAAATTATGGGATTAAGAAATTTGCCAGTCAAGAACGCCTCGATCCTTGGCTTTGTCCTTTGCGCCCTTGTCCCTGTCATTCAAATTAATTTTCGGTGTGACAATGAAAGTTAAACAGATTGAGTTGGATTTATGGGATGTCCTTTCGATCGCGAGACAGACTCCTGAAGATGCAAATTTACCAATGGTGTTTAAGCATTTGGATCTGACTTTGGTTGATCTCGATACGCGATCGCAGTTACGAATAGCAGGAGAAGCGGTTTGTCAGATTGCTGATTTGTTTTGCGATCGCTCTAATTTTTTATTTGAGGAGTTACATTCTCGTGCGGTAAAGGGTGAGCCGATCATGGCTGATGATGCTTTTGATCGTTATGTGCGTCAGTCGATGGTGGTGGATTTTGAGCAGTTTATTGAGCCTTTGCAAAGTTTACCGAGGAAAATTCCTGAACAAACGAAACATGGTAATTCGGTTGTTGCCGAAATTGACAAGGAGGTTTTGATTCAAGCTTTGGAGCAGGGAAGTTTGCTTAGTTTTGATGAGGAATTTGAACAAGCGATTAGTACTGCCCATGCTGAAGATGTTTCGAGTTGGATTGAGTCGATCGCACATTGCCTTGCAAATAATTCTCCGCCTATGCGTTTGATAGATCTACAAGCTGCTTTGCAATTGCCAATCGTCGAAACTTGGCTAGGTTTACTTTTGGGTGATTTTAAACTTGAGCAACGGGGAGGATTTTATGATTCAAACGTGATTTGGATTAACTAAGATGAAAATTGCCCATGTACGGCTAACCAAATACAGGCAGGCTCGACACTAGTGTATTCAACACGATGCTTTGTATGGGCAGGAATGAGCAGATAATCTCCCACATTTAGTTTTATTCTCGTATCGTCTGCATAGGAAAGTTCGGCTTCACCTTGAAGTAAGATTACCCATTCATCAAGTTCTTGGTCATACCATTGTCCTGATGGGGTGGTTTGTCCTGTGGAAATGATGCGCTCAATCTGGATATTTTTACCAGAAACAATTGGCTCAAATTTTTCTAGTTGATCTAACACTTGAGGTAGTTCATAGATATTTTGCATGGTTAGGCACATCCCAAAATTTATGGCAAAGGAAGCCATAGTATGTCGTATTTTAAAATACGACACCGCACAACTACCTATCCAACGCTAAATTTTTATTGTGTAAGTATCTACGAATATGTCGTATATTAAAATACGACATCGCTGGCAATGACATGAGCAAAAAACAAATCATCATTGGAATTGTTGCAAATGCAGGCGGGGTAGGGAAATCAACTCTCGCTGTCCACCTCGCCTATGAATTGAGCAAGCATAAAATATCTGTTGCATTAATCGATCTTGATCCTCAACGTGCTTTGGATGTTTTCTGTGGACTCCCACCCGCCACCCCAGAAACATCAATAGTTGGCGCTTTGTCTAAAGAATTTATAGGTGATTGGACATTGGTTCCTGCATGGGATATTCCTAACATCGAAGTCTGTCAAGGGCATCCCAGCATGGCAAGACTAGCCGATGATTTGGTGATTCGTCGCCGAGGCGAATATGCTCTCGCCGATCGCTTAAAAAGTCATCCCCTCCGTCATGATGTGGTGATCTTGGACTGCCCTGCCACAATGGGCATAATTTGCGAAAATGCGATCGCTGCTAGTACAGGCTTACTTGTACCGATCCAGCTAGAAATGAAGTCCATCTCTGGTGTTGCGGATTTAGTCGAATGGGCGATCTCTATCACAGACGATCTCAAACTCGATCCTTCTCCTCAGATACTTGGACTAGTACCTAGTCTCTATGACAGTAGCCGCGCGATCCATCGACAATATTTACAACAGTTACCAGAAATAACTGAACAGTTAAGAATCAAACTATATCCACATATCCGTGATTCATCTGAATTCAAAAACTCTAGTGCTAATGGGTTGCCATTACAAAAATATCGCCCGAATCATCCTGCTTGCAGCGATTTTCAAGCGATCGCCAAAGACATCATTAAATTATTAAAAGGTTAGGATGGGCGGCGCAAAGTGCCGACCATGTTAGAACAAATAAATTCAAACAGGAAATATCTCATGGGAAAAATTCCATCAATTTCACAAAGATTTACTGGCGCAATCCAAGCGACAGATCAAGCACAACGTATCAGTGAACTACAAGCCGAAGTAGAAAAGCTGCGATCTTCTCAGTCTCCAGTTCTCGAACAGCAAATTGAAACTCTCAGATCTCAGCTACAAGAACAGTCGGGTGAAAAAGATATTGAGGTAAGCAAGATCCAAGCAAACCCTAATCAACCGCGTCAGACTATTACCAATGAAAGTATCCAAATCATTGCTAGAAGTCTCGAAAAAGATGGGCAAATTACACCATTAATTGTGATTCCTCAAGATGACAACTATCTCCTACTAGATGGTCAACGCCGTTGGGAAGCAGCCAAAATCTTAGGATGGCAAACATTGCGATCGGTCATCGCCATCATGCCAAATGACTTACATCGCAAAGCGTTATTGACATTTATTCACCATGAGGATCTTAATCCTCTTGATAAAGCCGAAGCAATCTTTAAAGAAGTTGCTGATGTTACCAGTATGGGGGCTGACGAGATATTGACAGTTCTGGCAACGGTGTTAAGACGGTTAGAAAGACAAAAACAAACAAGTCAACTAACAAGTCTTGTCACCGTCACCACCGAAGAGCAGATCTCAGGACTTCAAAGTTTAGGCGTGAATGAATCCGAAGAAAAATTACTGTTAGTGTTGCTAGGTTTAGCGCTCAACCCAACATCAGTAAAAGCAAATCTGATGCCGATGCTGTCCTTGCCTAATGACTTAAAGCAAGCGATTAGGGAACGCGGACTCAAGGGCGCTCATGCTTTAGCGCTTTCTGTCCTATCCACTAAAACCTTAGAAACTTCAGAAAAAATAGCATCAAAAGAACGGATCAAGGCAACTGAGCAGGTATTATCACAGGATTTAAATGTAGCCAAGACTAGAGAACTTATTGCTCAAATTAAGTCTAAATACATTAAGTCAGAGCATAGTCCGTCAAAGGAAATTACAGCGATACAACGTAGCGTCGAGAAATTATCTAAGGAAAATATCGCCAATATAGATCCACAACAGCTAACAGATCTACGCACACTTTTTCAGCAAAAGCTGGCAGAAATTGAATCTATTTTAGAAGTTACAAATGGTTAAGTAAAATCTTGAACCTATTCGAGAACTACCAAGAGAAAAGCATTAAGCGCGATCGCTAACAGAGCATTGTAGATAAAACAGCGATCAAGGCAAAAGACAAAAAGTTTATTTAAGGTAGAAATAGGCGAGGCTTTAAAAATGATATATTCTGTCTAGGCAGCTTTATAAAACCTTAAATAATATTTAAACTTAATGGATAATTTAGATGATCTACGAATTCAGGAATTAAAAAGCACAATTGATGTTATTTCACTGTTGCAACTACGAGAAAATACTCTGAAAGAAGAATTAGATTATTTCAATTCTCAAAATGAGGATAAATTTGGAACTTTGTTAGGTGCGCTAATGCGTCTAGATCATGAAACAATGTTTTTATGCATCGATACCTTCTCATTGCATCAGGGGATTTCCGAGCAAAAATCTCTTTATTCCAAAATAATTAAGCAGAATGGGAGATTTTTCTCTAAGATAGATAAAGCTGCTAGTGCAGATAAAAAAACAATTGTACACTTAGTTTTTTTTACTACAGAAGGAAAAAGAGAAGCAACTTCTGAGGAAATTGACGAATGTATTAAAGATATTAATGAAAGTAGTTTAGAAGGCAGAAAAGAACTGAAGGAGAGTACTGGTATACCAAGTTATAATCATACTGAAATGGATGAATGGTGGAATAACATCTTAGATAAAAAAGCGATTGAAAAGCTGAATTTTGATCGAAAAATATTTGCTCATAGATTGGACAAATTAGAAAATCTTAAAAAAGCATTAACTTGCAATACTCCGCAATCTATAAATGAATCTTTAAATGCTATATCGATAGTATTAAATGATTATAAAAAAATTTTGCAGGATATCATTGGATACAAAACATCAATATATTATGAAGGTTATCAGGGATTGGTTTATGACTCAATATCTAGAATAAAACAATACGAGGAGCTATTTTCAAGCAATGGATAATTTTCCGATATTTTCAGGTTCTGCTCAAAAAGGAGAATTAGGTATAGTTCTTGTCTCCCGTCTATTTTCTGAGGAATTTAAATGGATATTTCGTCGTGTGCATCAAGAATATGATTTTGGAATTGATGGATTTGTAGATATTATTAATGATAATAATCAAGTAACTGGACGTTCATTTGCAGTTCAGGTTAAGTGTGGAGATAGTTATTTTAAAGAATCAAAATATAGTGAATATTGGTATCTAGGAAAAAATAAGCATAGAAATTATTGGTTAAACCATCCAGTTCCAGTTGTCATAATTCTTGTAAATCCTGACAATGAAGAAATGTTTTGGAATGTTTTCAATATTAATGAGACTGAAAAATATAGTAGTGGTTGGAGAATGCCAATCCCAAAATCACAAAGACTTACACTAGCTGCTAAAGAGTTTTTTAAACAACTGGCAGGCGAAGAGAAAGATTATAGTGACGACATTGATTTTTACTGGGACATGAATAATGTATTAAGTGAAGCTGATCTCCTTTTTTATATTCCTCGTGAGGTAGTTGAGTCTCAGGATTTTCTATGGACAACTAAGATTTTTGATCGATTACTAGTTAATTCCATTACAGCTCGCAAAAGTCAGGGTTGTGTAAACTTTTTTATCTCAGGTTATGATTCAGATCCCAAAGAACTTTATGAAATTCCTGAGGTTCGCCATTACTTACAAGAACTTGAATCTATGCCTTGGTTCTTTTTCTTAGACCCTCATCCTAGTAATGTTTTCCTTAACATTCTGATGTGGTGTGTTTGTAATGTTCAATCAAAGAAAAACAATGTGTATGTTGATCGGATAAAGGGGAATTATGTGTATGTCGATCTAGATGACAAAATTGCATTTCTAAATAGGAATTTTGCGAGATTCGATATAACTGCTGACAAACTTAATCTTTCATTAAAAGAAAAACAAAGAATATCAAAATCTATAAATGAATATTTTTCGTAATACATGAGGTAACCAAGACTATCAGATCATAACGTGTTTATAGAATTCATTAGAATTTAATCAGTAACAAAAAGCTTCAATTAAATTCATATTATAAAAAAGTCTTAGGTAAATACTCAAATGCCAGAACTACTTAGAAGAATCACCATCAACCCCAAACAATGCGGTGGTCGTCCCTGCATTCGTGGCATGAGAATTCGCGTCTCAGACGTTCTCGACTTATTTGTAGCTGGACTCAGCGCCGAAGAGATTTTAGAAGAAATGCCCGATCTAGAAAGAGATGACCTCAAAGCAGCACTAGCCTATGCATCCCGTAAACTCAATCATCCCGTATTAGTCGCATGACCATTTGGATTGATGCCCATTTATCACCAGCGATCGCCCCTTGGATATCTAGAACCTTTAACATAAGCGCCTTCGCTTTACGAGATCTGGGTTTAAGAGATGCAGAAGATCCTGAAATCTTTGTAGCAGGGAAAGCCCAAGAAATTATTTTTATGACTAAAGATAGTGATTTTGTCGATCTAGTTGAACGTCTCGGATCTCCACCGCAAATTATTTGGTTGACATTTGGCAATACTTCCAATGCCCAATTAAAAGAGATTCTAACTGCTACTTTACCTAGAGCGTTAGAAATTCTAGCTACAGGTGAATCATTAATAGAAATTAGTGGAAATTAAATTTAACATTATTGAGAAAAAATATGGCTGAAACCGTTACTTTACAAATACCAGAAGCATTGTACCAACGCCTAGCGATCGCGGCAGGAGCAACCCAGCGATCGCTAGAAGACATAATTTTACAAGCCTTACAAATTGGTAGCCCACCCACATGGAAAGACGTACCCGAAGAATTTCAAACCGACCTTGCCGGCTTAGATCGACTTGACGATGATTCACTATGGCAAATTGCCCGTAGCCAAAAAACTCAATTAGAAATGGAACGCTACGAATCCCTATTGTCAAAACAACAAAATACAGCACTTACTGATTCCGAAAAACTGGAATTAGATAACCTGCGTAAAGATAGCGATCGCTTCATGTTACGCAAATCCCAAGCCGCCGCCATCCTAAAATGGCGCGGACATAACATTTCCAGACTAGCAGGGTAGATTTTGTGTCAGGCTATATTTCTCAAAATCTGCGATCGCAAATAGAATCAATTGACCGTAAGCGTTGCTGCTATTGCCTCACAACCGAAGCAAATAGCGGTATGCCCATGACAATCGATCATGGTCGCTACTCGTAAACGTTGGTTTGCAATTGGTTGGCATCCACCAGATTAAACCAAGTCCTTACTCCATTAGGAACTAGAGTTTTTCTGCCGATCGCGTTCTAGCCTTTCCAGTTCGGATTGCAAGCTAGCAATTTCCGATGCAGATTTACTCCTACGCAAAATAGGCGTTTCTAGTAAAGTTCGCAGATAGCCTATCCTGCTTCCAATCGCTGATATAGGCTCAGATTTTGGTGGTTCATAGGGTCGCAAACAATCGGCATTAGCTGTGCGGGTAGATGGATTTTGAGAGATCGCGACCTTAGAAGTTTCAGCTTTTGGCGGACTTAGCCTGCCATGAGTCTCGATCCACATCGGATCGCTAGTTTTTGGCGGCGACTTGGGCAAGTCTGCCGAGACCTGAAAATCAACGTTGGCAAATTTTGGCAATTCTTGCCCTCGCAGGGGCGTTTCAGAGACAGCTAACGCTTTATATAGGGATTTTTCTGTAACAGTCCTTTCTGTCTGGGTTTCAGCTTGTTCGTTCGGGGCGGCGATCTCTATGGGGGATGGGGCGGAATTGTTTGTATTTGTGCTGTTACGCGATTCGGTGAATTCTGGATGCCATAGCTGTTTGTTGTCATATAGGGTTTCTACTGATACTTTTGCGGCTTTGGCGATCGCTTGCGCCATCCCTCGGATTGTTTCTGGCATTTCTCCTGTTTTATTTAGCTCGTTTACGGTTGTGCGGATGCGTTCTAGCCTTTCTGCTTGTTTCTGGGCTTTTTGGGTTTCTGTTTTTTCACTTTCGTTTTCTGTTTGTTCTCCCTTTTTACTGCCAAAGGGGAAATGATGCTTCATGCACCATTTGGCGATGTCTTTGGCTTTTTGTTCTAGTCTCTTGATATCCCCGCAAAACTTCAGGAATCCTGCGGCGGCTCTTGCTGTTTTGGTGATGTATTCGGCGATCGCATCTTCTTCACATCCCATGAAGACTCGGGCGTATTTGCCCATGTAGTATAACAATTGGTTTGATTGTCTCTGTCCTGTCCATCCTTGTTGGATTTGTTGCTCGAGGTCTTCTCGCCATTGGATCGTTTTGCGGTTGGCTTTGGCGGGGTGATAGTTGGCTTTGGCGGCGGCGATCGCCTGTTTTAATAGGTCGATGTCTTGTTGCTCTTGGACGCTCAGCCATGTTTCGACAAATTGATTTAGATCTCGTCCGACGATCTGGAAGTCGTTGTCGAGTTGGTAACTGCCTGTTTGCAGAGGTAGTCGATGTCCGTTGTATTCTGATTCGTATTTTTTCGTGTTCGGGAAGCTTTCGATTACTCCTGCGGCGATTTCGCAGTTGTTTTTTTGCAGACATGCTTTGATCGCGCAGGCGAGGCCGAAGCTGGGTACTTCTTGGCTGAGGGGATAGTAAATATGTAGTCCTTCGCTGTGCGAACTCTGCACGATTAGCGGTCTCACTAGTCCTATGTCTTCTAGGGCTTGCAGGACGGTTTTAAATTTCTCGTGGTTGTGGCTGGGGTGGTAGGGGCTGCCTTTGTCGATGTCGAGCATGGCGTAGGCGGTTTGGCTGTCAAATCTTACGCCGATTAGGGTTTCGTTGTCTGCCCAATGGTCGTATAGTCGCCTGCCTGTGATCGGATAGCGCGTTTCGGTTTTCCATTCGGGTTTCCTCGTTAAATCTATGTTTTTGGCATAGATAAATTTCCATGCATAGGGGAAAAAGCTGGCAAACCTTTGCGCGGTTAGCTCTGTTGGGGTTAGTGATTTTGGCTCTAAGCCTTTAGTTGTAAATTCACGATCCGCAACATTAGAAACATGATCTTTCTGTGAGGTCATGGCTGCTGACCTCTTTTTTGCTTTTCATCGGCGATCGCTTTGCAGATCTGCTGAGTCAAGTCTCGCAAATTTAATAACATTTAGGTTGTCCTGATTGTAAGGGTTGTAGCGTTTTCAATCAGGAAACGGATAGATTTTTTAGACTTGTTCAATCGTTGTTTTTGACAAATTTAAAAAATTTGCAACAAAAACTGTTGCTAAACTCGTATCTTGCGTTTAAGATATAAGAAAGCATCGAACAAATCTTGCCGTTCTAAAGCAGCTCTGCCCGTTTCCAAAAAATTTAATTTGTACCTTCGGGTTTTCAAAAAGCTAGTGGTTCGCCTCACTGGCTTTTTGGTTTGAAGGGGAAAACTAACTAAGTAATCTCCAATAGATAAAAAACTGCATTTTAAGCATACATTAATCGCTCTAAATATGATCTGTAAATTCTCAAAATTTGCTTTAACTTATTGTCAATTTTGGTTCAGGGTCGCCATACTGTCATCTATGACACTATTTTGCAGCAACACATGATTTCAGTATTCATAATATTTCGGGGTTTTCCCACTTTGCTGATTACAACGACTTGATAGGGTTTGAGTAATTGCAGCAGTAGTAGTGTTTTCACTACCGTCAGAGGCTTATGCAACAAGGGGATAATGAGACATATAACTGACTAAAGGAGAAGAGTTTATGTACTTTCACTCATCCTACTTAATCCTAATTCCAGGGATGATCTTGATGTTTTGGGCGCAGCATCGCGTCAAAGCAACCTACGAAAAATATGCCGAAATTCAATCGAGTTTAGGGATGACAGGCGCACAGGTTGCCAAGACAATCTTGCAACGTATGGGCATTCATGATGTCACCGTTGAGCAAGTCGAAGGACAATTGACCGATCATTACGACCCATCCGCCAAAGCAGTGCGATTATCGGAGTCGGTATATGCATCGTCATCTTTAGCCGCCGCCGCGATCGCTGCTCATGAATGTGGTCACGTATTGCAAGATGTAAGGGGCTATCAATTCATGAATATTCGTGCCTCGCTAGTACCAGTGGCAAATATCGGCGCAAACTTTGGTCCACTAATGGTAATGGCAGGACTATTTCTGACCTCATTGGGTAGTTTGAGTACAGTTTTTATCAACATTGGCATTATTTTGTTTGCAGGAGCGATCCTGTTTCACATCGTCACTTTACCCGTTGAGTTTGATGCATCAAGCCGCGCCTTGAGACTGATTGACGAGCTAGGAATTTTGCAAGGTGAAGAAAATCGGGGCGCTCGAAGTGTCTTGAATGCGGCGGCTTGGACGTATGTAGCGACGGCAATTTATGCAGCATTGCAACTGGTGCAATTGTTATTGATCAGAGGCGATCGCTAAATTGTAATTGCTTCCCAAAAAATAAGAGGCGGTGCGATGCGCCGCTTTTTTACGTTTGTAATAATAATTTTGCCAACTCAGAGAACCCAGCAAACTCTGAAGCTTGAGTAACGTACTTGGGTAAATGCAGCATTTTGTCTTGATAATGGCGAACATTTGCCACGCCAACCGAGATTGGAAATAGATCGGGATCGAACATCGCTTCATCATTGGGACTATCGCCAACGGTTAGCACTTGC
>DCSN01000258.1:52243-54646 GCA_002325645.1 Pseudanabaena sp. UBA1465 | reverse complement strand
TTCCCACTCACATTAGTTAAATGTCAAGGCATTTGCGTCGCTGACAGTGGCTATTAATATTTTTTTTCGATTTAGTAAATAAATGGATGCGGTGCGAAGCACCGCATCCATTTATTTGGGCTTGAATGCTTTCTATATCTAGAAACAACCTAGAAATTATCAGTGACATTGCTAATTATTGCGGAACTTTATTATTTCTCGATTAAGTATTCTGAATAATTTACACTAGGGACATAACTATACAACGATAGTCTTCAAAGATTGATGATAAGTAGCTCAGCATATTTATAAACGAACCCAGATTGTTGTACCGCCCGCTTAGCGGGCGGTACAACAATCTGGGTTTTAAGTTTACTGCGTTACTTCGCGCCGCGAATCTTCATCCTAGCTGTAATTAATATCTTTATAACCTATGTCTCAACCCACGATTGAATCTGTTTTAAATGAAAAGCGCTTATTTGAGCCATCGGCTGAGTTCTCACAGGCGGCTCACATTAAAAGTTTAGAAGAATATCAACAAATATACGATCGCGCCGCCGCCGATCCTGCTGCATTTTGGGCCGACCTCGCAGACAAAGAACTACATTGGTTTGAGAAATGGCACACCGTTCTCGATTGGCAACCGCCATCGGTAAAATGGTTTGATGGCGGCAAAATCAATATTTCCTACAACTGCCTCGATCGCCACTTGACAACATGGCGCAAAAATAAAGCGGCATTAATTTGGGAAGGGGAAAATGGCGATTCGCGCACCCTTACCTATTCTCAACTCCATCGCGAAGTATGTCAGTTTGCCAATGCCCTTAAACAATTAGGAATCCAAAAAGGCGATCGCGTTGGCATTTATATGCCGATGATTCCTGAATCGGCGATCGCGATGCTTGCCTGTGCCAGAATCGGCGCGGTGCATGGTGTTGTATTTGGTGGATTTAGCGCCGAAGCTTTACGCGATCGCTTAGTTGATTCTGAAGCGAAATTGGTGATTACTGCCGATGGTGGTTGGCGCAAGGATGTAATTGTGCCACTCAAAGACCAAGTGGATAAAGCCCTAGAGCATGGAGCCGTACCTTCCGTTACTGACGTGTTAGTGGTTAAGCGTACTGGTCAAAATATTCACATGAGCGCAGGTCGCGATCATTGGTGGGATGATTTGCAGCAAGGCGTTTCCGCTAAATGCGAAGCAGAACCAATGGATAGTGAAGATATGCTCTTTGTTCTCTATACCTCTGGCAGTACGGGCAAACCGAAGGGAGTCGTACATACTACCGCAGGTTATAACCTTTATAGTCACATCACTACCAAATGGATTTTTGACATCAAGGATACCGATGTCTATTGGTGTACTGCTGATGTGGGCTGGATTACAGGACATAGCTATATTGTGTATGGTCCCCTCTCCAATGGTGCAACCACCTTAATGTATGAAGGAGCGCCGAGAGCTTCTAATTTGGGCTGTTTCTGGGATGTAATTGAGAAGTATCAGGTGAGTATTTTCTATACTGCACCTACCGCCATTCGTTCCTTTATCAAAATGGGTGAACATCATCCTAATACTCGCGATTTGACTTCTTTACGTTTATTAGGAACGGTAGGCGAACCAATTAATCCTGAATCTTGGATGTGGTATCAACGTGTAATCGGTGGTGGTCGTTGTCCAATTGTCGATACTTGGTGGCAAACGGAAACAGGCGGTATCATGATCACGGCTCTACCTGGTGCAATTCCCACCAAACCAGGCTCTGCGACCTTACCATTCCCAGGAATCATCCCTGATATTGTTGATCTTGAGGGCGATCCTGCGGAATCTAATGAGGGTGGATATCTAATCGTGCGCCATCCTTGGCCAGGGATGATGCGGACGGTTTACGGCGACCCAGAAAGATTCCGTAAGAGCTATTGGGAGCATATTCCATCAAAAGATGGCAAATATGTCTACTTTGCTGGTGATGGCGCTCGTAAGGACAAAGATGGCTATTACTGGGTGATGGGTCGCGTGGATGATGTGATCAACGTCGCAGGACATCGTTTAGGCACAATGGAAATCGAATCGGCGCTAGTTTCCCATCCTGCGGTGGCGGAAGCTGCTGTAGTTGGTAAGCCTGATGAAATTAAGGGTGAAGATATTTTTGCCTTTGTGATTCTCGAAGGCGATCGCCAACCGAGTGATGAACTAGCTAAGGAGTTGAAGAAGCACGTTGTTTCTGAAATTGGCGCGATCGCTCGTCCGAATGAGATTCGTTTTGCCGAGGCTTTACCCAAAACGCGATCGGGCAAAATCATGCGGCGCTTATTGCGATCGCTGGCGGCGGGTCAAGAAATCACCAGTGATACTTCTACGTTAGAAGATCGTTCTATATTAGATAGACTGCGCGAAGGTGCATAAAGTATAAAAAGGAAAAAATG
>DCSN01000258.1:49321-52187 GCA_002325645.1 Pseudanabaena sp. UBA1465 | reverse complement strand
CATTTTTTCCTTTTTATACTTTAGTTGTTTTTGCAAACTGCCACTACTTGTTTAGTGGGTAAGCGAGGGATAGATTCTCTAACGCATTTCGCTGTATACTGATCAGCATTTTGGCATAGCTCTACTACTTGCGTATTAAACATATAGCGACTAGATTCTTTAATGCAGAGCGTTGTAAAAGTAGTAGCATTGCGACAAACTTCCACTACCTGCTTGTTCATCAAATAGCGGCTTGCTTCAGCCACACAATTAGCCTTGTCATTGGCTAAAGCTGGGTTAGGCGGTTGTGATGGGAACGGCATACCAGAATTAGGTTGTGATGGGAACGGCATACCAGAATTAGGTTGTGATGGGAACGGAGGTTGAGAAGAACATTGAAGCCTACCGTCAACATTATCAACGCCATTAGAGCAAGAAAAAGGGTTAGGCAAATATGTATGGATTAAATCACCACGCCTATTTCTACAAACAGCATTAAGGTCGCCTTCATAGTCCATATAGACATTGACGCAGGTTTGGATGTAAGACCCCCTAGGCAGATTCCCAGCATAAGATGGAGAGGGAACCTGTAAAAACGCAAAAGCTATAGATCCAGTGATTTGAAATAATCTATTTATTATTTTGAACATGATTATTTGGATGTTTTGGTGAAAATCGAAAATTTAGCAATATTGCTAAACTATCATGTAAAAGATTATGAAGTCTAATATTTAGTTCTACCCTTCATAAATCTACATTTTGAATTGATTTTAGTTTATGCCCAGCTATTTATAACTATTACAGCAATTTCTGATCAAACAAACCACAAGAAAAGTTTTAAAAGTGTTGCTTTGCAACACTTTTAAAACTTTTCTTAGTTAGATTTTGAGCGCAAAGCGCTGTAGGAATTACGCAAAATGATTTGAAACCCGCACTGCATCGTAAGGGCAATTCATGAATTGCCCTTACGATGCGTTGCTTTGCGTAAGTCCTAACTATGCATAGCTACTTAACTGCAACTTGAAATGGAGCAACTCGCCAGAGTTGTTCTAATTTTGTAGCTGGCATCGTCAAATAGAGAATATCCCCTGCACTGAGAGAAGCTTCCAACAAATTCCATCCATGAATCGTTTGACAAGCGGTTTCTATATAAAGCGGAACAAAATCCGCAGTCATCGAGGCTTCGCAGACGGGTTTGCCACAGAATGGATGGTTAGGAGTAATCATCGTGGCGATCGCTACCCAAAGACTATCCGCCACAATGCCATTGCCGAGAATGCGTCCACCGAGTGCCGATGATGCAAAGGCAGGAGCCGCGATTTCAGGAGGACTAAGCACCGCTTCAAAATCAAATACTTCCTGCGCCATTCCTGCATAGTAGGGATCGTCATAGCGCACGACTACCCGACAACGGGGCGCGATGCCCTTGGCATTCAGGGCAATTTCTAAATTCGCCGTGTCATTACTGGTGACAGCGAGTAAGCTTTCGGCTTTATCGAGATTTGCCGCCTTGAGTGTAGTCGGCAAACTCGCATCACCATGAATGACAGGAATATTTTGCGATCGCACCGTATCTAAAAAACGGTTATTGGGGTCACGTTCGATCACTAATACTTCATATCCATAGCTAACTAGTTGTAGCGCGGTCTGCACACCAACACTTCCCAAACCACAAATCACAATATGATTGCGTTGTGGTACTCGCGCCGCATCCCAGAAGTTCCGTAACCGTGAGCCGAGAATAAAGTCATTGAGAATCGCGTAGAAAATACCAATTACAGCAGTTCCAATTAGCATCATAATAACTGTAAAAATCTTGATGCTATCAGGTGAAAATTCGACTACACCTTCATTTCCACCCGCCCCTGTAATCATTCCCACTGAGAAATAGAGCGCATCTACTAACGAAACTTTCATTTGAAAACTGGTATAGACCAATGTTGCCGAAAAAATTGTCAGCAATAGGGCAATCGCGGTAAATAAAACGGCTCGCCCATGTTCATGGAAATGGCGAAAGCTCATCAATAGCTTCGATATTTTTTGTAAGATCGGACGTGACGCAGTTCTGACGCTGGGCTGTGTACCTAGTAATAGGCGATCGCCGATTTGCAAAGTCCGACCATTCAGCACCGCACTTACTAAATCAACTTTGCTCTCGTCATAGGGTAAGTAATAGATCAGCATCCGCGATCGATCTTCCCAAAATTCTGATAGTGGTTTGCCAAACCAAGGATGGCGATCGTCAATATATTCTTCATGGATCGGCCAAGTCTGATTGAAGAGCCGTAACTGCCCGATCGCCTGACTCCCCATCGCACTAAAAGCAAATACAGGCGCAGCCAAAGCCGCCACACTCATAGTCAAATGATTGGGTAAGGTTAGGTCTAGACGCACGCCCAAACTGGAGTTGAACAACCGATTAATAATTCTGACATGGGGATTAAGCACCCTCGCTTGCATCAAAATTGTCAGGTTGCGAGTCTCATCGGCTCCTGCCAAAATTAAGGTCTGAGCATCTCGAATTCCTGCGGCTAATAAGGTCTCAGCCGCCGCTAAATCACCAATAATAATTTCGGCATCAGCTTGATGAATTGGTCGATCATGAATGCCAACAACAAGACAACCTTGCTGTTTCAGCAGGCTCAAAATTTTGTAACCCGTTCGATCTAGACCACAGACGATAATGCGGGGTTTCATTGTTTGTGCGCGATCGCGATCGCTACCCATAGGACTATCGTAGCTATTGTGAGCTATCGATGACATTGCGACTGTAGCTGATAACACGAATCAGATTAAAAGATTCAATGCGATCGGCGATCGATCGATAGATGCTCTGATTTGGTGGAAGTAGGATGAAAAGATTGCACGCTTAAGTATTTAGTTCAGA
>DCSN01000258.1:45420-49212 GCA_002325645.1 Pseudanabaena sp. UBA1465 | reverse complement strand
GCGCCGCATATCCTTACGCATATAAATCCTTTCTTTTTTAGGACTACCTTCTTGTCAAATCCTATTTGATAAGAAGGTAGATCTATCTTTGCTAGTTTGAAAAATTAATTTACTGGGCATTAGGACCTTTATAATAATTAGTCTCTAAAAACGTATTTGATATCCATTTGATAAATTCACCGTTATAAACGTTAAACTTCCTAATCAAATAAAAATTGGAAAATGCCATCGTTGGCAGTAACCTTGATAAAGGTCTAGCAATAATTTTGGGGAATGGATAAAACTGTGAACCCATATACTTTTCTACCCGTAAGCACTCACCCGCAATTGAATTGTAGAATAATAGTGTGTCATTTTTAGAAAAACTTCTAACATGAGCAGATATCATTTTTGAACAGGTAGGATGAATACCAAACAATCCTAGTATTCTATTATGCAATGAAAGAACATTGGGAACACCTAAAAACAAAACTCCACCTGTTTTTAAAACACGAAATATTTCATTGTTTATAAAATATATTTCCTTCGTGTGTTCTAGTACCTGATTGGCAATAATAAAATCTATAGATTCATCATCAAAGGGAAATAAATCCTTTTCAATATCTAGCGAAACTTGCTCTATCCCAATTTCATTGAGATGTGACTTATTCCATCCACCATAATCAATCCCAATTAATTTACAGCTTGGAAATCTCTCCTTTATTCTCATAAGGTCATTACCATGACCACATCCAATATCTAAGCAAGTTGATATATTATCTACACAAATCTCACTCAATAGATGTCTACCATAGGTTTCTTCATGATCAACAATTGTTAGGCGAGATGAAGTACCAGGAATTAATTTTCTCAGCATATTTTTAGTTGATATATTTTTTTGATTTTATTTGATTTTAATATTTATCTCTAATCTGAATTTTAGGACATATTGAGTGCGCGACCAATAATCTGTTCAAGTTCTATTCAAAAAACAAATAAATGACGGCGACGCGATGTGTCACCTTCATTTATTTGTTTTTTGCGTCCTAACCAAAACTTGCATTGCTATAGGTTAAAGTTTTTTAATTGTGTCATTGCGTCCGAAAATATGGCAAATTAGAGGATCGCATCATAGTTAAAAACTACCTCGATAAACGAAGTTTAAATTAATGACATTAAAAGTTGGAATTTTAGGATTTGGTGGATTAGGTCAGGCGGCGGCGAAATTGCTTAGCGCTAAGCAAGAAATGCAGCTAGTCGTAGCGGCGGATAAAGAGGGCTTTGCCTATGACCCACAGGGGCTGGATGCTAACAAGGCGATCGCCGCTTACCAAAAACAAGGCTCACTGGGCTATCTCGAAGGATCGGGTATTCTTACTCAAGACAGCATTGCGGCAGCGATCGCTACCGCCAAGGATGTCGATGGTTATTTCCTCGCCTTGCCTAACCTGCCTAATACTTTCATGGCAAGCGTGGCTAAGCAATTCATCGCTTCAGGTTGGAAGGGTGTGCTAGTTGACGCAATCAAACGCACTAGCGCCGTTGAGCAAATGATCGCTCTTGCCCCAGAACTGGAAGCCGCAGGGATTACCTATATGTCGGGATGTGGCGCAACCCCTGGACTATTGACGGCGGCGGCAGCGATCGCGGCTCAGAGCTTTGCCGAAGTCCACAAGGTCGAGATTACCTTCGGGGTCGGTATTGCTAACTGGAATGCTTACCGCGCCACCATTCGCGAAGATATCGCGCATATGTCTGGCTACACCGTCGATATGGCTCAGGCGATGACCGATGCGGAAGTAGAAGCATTGCTTGAAAAAACTAATGGGTTAATCTCGTTGGAAAATATGGAACACGCCGATGACATCATGCTCGAACGTGCGGGAATTTGCGATCGCGATCGCGTTACCGTCGGCGGCGTAGTTGATACGCGCAATCCTAAGAAGCCCCTCAGTACGAATATGAAGCTGACAGGGCGCACTTTCGAGGGCAAAATCTCCACCCATACTTTCACCCTCGGCGATGAAACCAGTATGGCGGCTAATGTGTGTGGACCCGCTTTTGGTTATCTCAAAGCTGGCAAACAATTCCACAAACGCGGCTTCTATGGTCTGATGACTGCTGCTGAAGTAATGCCTGCGTTCGTTCGTTAAGATCAAAAAACAAACCTTGTAAAGCAAGGCTTGTTTTTTGATCCAGCGCTTTGCGCTGACTTAAAACCCAAAAATATTTTTAAAAGCGGCGCGGAGCGCCGCTTTTAAAAATATTTTTGTACTACTCAAAGCCTGAACAGGCTGTAGATGTGGAATAATCAAATTTTATAACGTTTACAAATTCATGTCTGTTCGAGTTCGTATTGCACCAAGTCCAACGGGTAATTTGCATATAGGCACTGCCCGCACTGCTATATTTAATTGGCTATATGCCCGTCACCACAAAGGGACATTTATCCTCAGAGTCGAAGACACCGATCGCGAAAGGTCTAAGGATGAATATACTCAAAATATTTTAGAAGGCTTGGCTTGGTTAGGGATTGATTTTGATGAAGGGCCATTCTTTCAAACCCAACGCAGCGATCGCTACATTGCTACCGTCAAAAAACTATTAGCTGAGAAAAAGGCTTACTTCTGCTACTGCACTGAAGCGGAACTAGACGCAATGCGGGAAGCCCAAAAAGCCAACAAACAAGCTCCTCGTTACGACAATCGCCATCGCAATCTCACTGATGCACAACGTCAAGCCTTTGAAGCAGAAGGTCGTCGTCCTGTGATTCGCTTTATTATTGAAGAACCGCGTACCATTGCATGGAATGACCTTGTACGCGGCACTGTGTCTTGGAGTAGCAGCGATCTTGGTGGTGACATGGTGATAGCCCGTGTTGATGAACAGGGCAATATCGGCTTACCTCTCTATAACTTTGCGGTGGTTGTCGATGATCTTGATATGGAAATCACCCAAGTAATTCGAGGTGAAGACCATATTGCCAACACTGCTAAGCAAATTCTGATCTATGAAGCCCTCGGCACAACCCCTCCTCAGTTTGGGCATACACCGCTAATTCTCAATCAGCAAGGTGCGAAAATTTCTAAACGTGATGGCGCAACCTCTGTTTGGGAATTCCGCAACCTGGGTTATATTCCCGAAGCCTTTAATAATTATATGGCGCTGTTGGGCTGGTCGCCTAGCGATGGAAAAGAACTCTTCACCATGCAAGAAGCCTCGCAAATCTTCAGTTTCGATCGCGTTAATAAGGCGGGAGCAAAATTTGATTGGGATAAGTTGAATTGGATTAATAGCCAATATCTGCACTCTTTACCCACCGAAGATGTATGCGATCGCCTGACTCCATTTCTCAAGGATGCTGGCTATGATTTAGAATCCGTTGATCGTCAATGGTTATTAGATTTAACTAAATTGATCGCTCCTAGCTTAACGCTCTTGACCGATGCTGCGACAATCAGCAAGTTCTTCTTCACAGAATTTGAAGACTATACCGAAGATGCGAAGGCAACTCTGCAAGGTGAAGCGATCGCGGGTATTATCAACGCTCTCATTGAAGCTCTGAAGGAAACGACCGAACTAGATGCCGACAGTGCAGGTGAAGTCTTGAAAACAGTGATGAAGTCTCAGGGCGTGAAAAAAGGTGCAGTGATGAAGCCATTACGGGCGGCTCTCACTGGCGATCTGCATGGTCCTGAAATCTTGCCTACCTTTGTGCTACTGCACCGCAAGGGTATGGCATTATCTCGTTTGGAACGCGCATTACAGAGCTTTACAGCGAATTAAAACCCAGATAAATTTTTGCAAGCACGG
>DCSN01000258.1:30227-45365 GCA_002325645.1 Pseudanabaena sp. UBA1465 | reverse complement strand
CCGTGCTTGCAAAAATTTATCTGCGAGGATTAACGTTTGAGACGATTGATTTGATCTTGGAGTTCATCAATTTGACGCTTGAGGCGATCGGCTTCGGTTTCTGACTTGTTTTCCTCTTTAGGAGTTTGCGAAACATCCACTGCCCCAGTCGTGTCACCGCGCTTGTAATTGCCAGACTTGATATTGCGATATTCCTCCGAATCTGCCCAATCGCGGATATAGTGAACGCGCTCAACAGGGAAGGGATGACTGAGCATCGAGCCAGCACCAAAACCGTTGTAGAGCATGAATTTATAGATCTGATTGAGATTGTCTTTATCGAGTTCTTGATAAGCATCCGATTGACGGATAAATTCAGTCAAGCTCAACTCATGGGCAAAAGCAGAACTTCCACCCGATAGCTTCATCATCGTGGAGAGAACCGTATCTAGGTTGTCGGTGACTAGAAATGCGGCGCGATCGCTGGATAATTCTGCCTTACGCCGCCATTCAAAAAATGCGTAAATCAAACCACTGCTGACGATACCGCCCAAACCAAAGGTCATTTCGCTAATCGTCGAAACTACACTCATCACCCACATCGCCATCTGAATTAAGGTCGTGTGACCGCACTTGATATGACCTAGTTCATGGGCAAGCACAGTCCGAATTTCTTCTTCCGTCAGAAGATCTAATAATCCTGAATTAATCACAATATAGGGATGATCTTTGCCGAGAGCGTAACTATTTGCCACAGGATTTTGGGAGACAAATAGAACTGGTTCAGGTTGGACATCGAGATCGGCAACACATTCCCTAAAAATGCGATGAATCGTGGCGTATTGACGATGACTGACCTGAATGCTATTGCCGATGTGGTAAATCGTCTGCGGACGCTCGTACATAAACTCAACAAATTTACCCGCCACGAGGTCAAACCCCGGCACACTGCGGAGGGCTTGTTCGGCTTGGCGATCGAGGGGATGTCGAAAGGCTTCGCTAGAAATTCCTGTATAACGTGGCATAGGTTTATCCGTTTGTTGTAATATTCGCGATTTATTTCTAGTTCATTCTATCGCAAAGGTAAAATGAGGCGCTTTTTACCCTAAAGGAGAGTGGCTGAAGCTAATTTTTAGTTTGTTGTAACAAAAGCGCATCGGTAGGATACGTTAAACCCATTGGGGCGCTAAAGTATAAGTAGATATTTATATGGAGTTAAATAGCGTGCCATCAACTGAAACCAGCCAAGTTTTGAGTCAAGAAATATCAGAACTAGATGCCAACTTAGATCAAGATTTAGATCAAGATTTAGAGCAAATCAAGACCAGTGATCTCCATGTGGTCGAAACCTGTCCATTGCTTGCGCCTGTGGAAATTAAAACCGAATTACTGATTACGCCCGCGATCGCTAAGGTAGTTTCTGGTGCTAGAAATCGCATCCGTAATATTTTAAACGGTAGCGATCGCCGCCTTTTAGTGGTGGTTGGTCCCTGCTCAATTCACGATGTCAAAGCTGCTAAGGAATATGCTACCAAATTAGCCAAATTCCGCGATGGTGTTAGTGATGCTCTCGAAATCGTGATGCGTGTCTATTTCGAGAAGCCTCGCACCACCATCGGCTGGAAAGGTCTAATCAATGACCCCCATCTCAATGGCACATTTGATATTAACTACGGGCTTCGCATGGCGCGGGAGCTATTGCTGGATGTCGCAAAATTAGGCTTGCCCAGTGCCACCGAATTACTCGATCCGATTGTGCCGCAGTACTTAGCGGATTTGATTTCTTGGACAGCGATCGGCGCAAGAACGACTGAGAGCCAAACCCACCGCGAAATGTCCTCTGGCTTATCGATGCCCGTCGGTTTCAAAAATGGCACGGATGGCGGCATTGATGTCGCGATTAATGCGATGCTGTCGGCGCGTCAGCCCCACCGTTTCCTCGGTGTCAGCAATGAGGGGCGATCGAGCATTGTCACCACCACAGGTAATCCCGACGGACATATTGTCTTGCGTGGCGGTAAGCAAGGTCCTAATTATGACAAGGTTCATGTGGAGGCGATCGCCAATCGTTTACGCGATCGCAATTTACTGCCCTACATGATGGTCGATTGCAGTCATGACAATAGCGGTCAGGATTACAAAAATCAGCCCATCGTGTTGCAGGATATTGCGGAGCAGGTGCGTAATGGTTCCGAAAATATCGTCGGGATCATGCTCGAAAGTCATCTCAATCGTGGCAAACAACCTTTGCACGATTTAGCGAAATTGGAATATGGAAAAAGTATTACTGACGGTTGCATTAATTTTGAGCAGACCGTTGAGACTTTAACAGATTTAGCTGAGGCGGTTAGAGCAAGTCGTTTGTAAAAAAAAGCACCCTTGGGGTGCTTTTTTTTAGCATAAACCAAGTTGGCAATGGGATTGCAGAATGTTTAGACTGGCTACACAATGGACGAGTTATATTTGATGTTGTGTGGCTGTTAACTGTGGTCATTTTGGAAAAAGGGTATAAAACTATGATTTCACAAACTTCTGAACCCTTACAAATTCTAGACTCACTTTATCAACGGGGCTATCGAAGTAATTTAATCGATCGTTCTCTGAATAAGATCATTGAGTTAGAAAGAGCTAATAATCTTAAGCAAGCTTCTGAACTCCAAACAAAGTTACAAGCATACGAACTTCAGTATCAAATGTCTTCGGATATTTTCTATCAAAGATTTAGTGAAGGTAGTTTAGGTGATGATATTGATTATTTTGAATGGAGTGTTTTTTATGAGCTTTGGCAATCTGTTCAAGAGCGTTTGCAGGTGTTACAGCCAAAAAGACAATAACCATTATGGAAGCTCGTCAATATCTTGAAAATATTAAATCTAGACTGATTTCCAGCAGTGTGATCGCTGCTTTTACAATTGTTGAAGAATTAGATTTTGGCGATCGCGGTTATTTTCGGGCAAGGGTGACGCTTAGTAATGATGACTTTTTGGAAATTGCTGAGTATTTTAAGATTATGGAGAATATTGTTACAACAACGCGGTATCGCTATCAGTGGATGGACTGCGATCGCTCTAACTTACGCAAACGTTGGGACAATGTGCCTCATTTTCCAAATCTGCCTAATTTTCCGCATCATATTCATGTTGAGTCAGAGGAAAATGTTATTTCAGGTGATTCGTTAAGCATTCAGGAGCTTTTAGA
Source organism: Pseudanabaena sp. UBA1465 (assembly GCA_002325645.1). Taxonomy (GTDB): domain Bacteria; phylum Cyanobacteriota; class Cyanobacteriia; order Pseudanabaenales; family Pseudanabaenaceae; genus Pseudanabaena. The sequence goes on along the minus strand of DCSN01000258.1, from coordinate 42,188 downwards.
TATTCTTGAACAAGAGCTTGAGTTTTGATCGCCTGAGTAAAACTGAACTTTGAAGATCGCTGCCTCAATCAGATTTTACCTTTGCTAATTTTACAAATACTTGTAATTTACTCGAAATCTAACGATAATGTGATAGTTCGTAATTTATAGCATTATGACCGATCCCTTGGCTGAAAAAATTGGTATTAACGTGCAGGGCGGTACTGTGAATGTACAGAATCTCAATATTGGGATTGCCGAAAGACTTGCAGAGTCAGGCGATCGCGTCAGGATTTTGGTAGTAGCGGCTAATCCTTTGGGATCGTCTCCTTTGAAGTTGGATCATGAGGTGAAAACAATCCAAGAGGCGTTAAGGCGATCGCGCAAACGCGACAATTTTGTGGTGGAATATCGGCTGGCGGCTACTCCTTCAGAATTGCGCCGTGCTTTGTTGGATGTGGAACCCCATGTTTTGCATTTTAGCGGTCATGGTGCGGGGGAGCAGGGGTTGTTATTTGTGAGTGATGAGTCGGCGGGGGCGATATATCGTTCGGATAGTGGGGAGGTGAGATCGCGTTCCACTAATTCTGATGAGATTAAATTTGTTCCCGCGCAACCACTGGCGAATTTGTTGCAACTTTGTGATGAGCATTTGGAATGTGTGGTGTTGAATGCTTGTTATTCGGATGTGCAGGGTGATGCGATATCGGCAAATACTCCCTTTACGATTGGGATGCGCGATCAGGTGGCGGATAATGTGGCAATTAAGTTTTCGCAGGGTTTTTATGATGCGATCGGGGCGGGGAAGGGTTATGAAAGTGCTTTTAAATGGGGGAAGGTGGCGATCGAGTTTGATCTTGCAAATGATGAAGCCTCAAAGATTCTGATATTGCGGAAAAAAGGAAACACTATTTCAGAATTAGCCACCAGAATATATTCTTCAAATAGTCCAAGCGGATTTCCTTATGATTTAGACGATTTTTTAGAACAAATTCTTTATCCTTCTCAAAATAAAAACACCTATTTTGATCGTGCCATAGAAAAACATGAGAGTGGAGATAATTATGGAGCAATAATTGACTACAGTGAGGCAATCCGAATTAATCCCAATAATTCTGCTGCTTTCAACAATCGCGGTAATGTTAAAAGTGATCTGGGAGATCAACACGGAGCCATCGCTGACTATAACGAAGCTATTCGACTCGATCCTAAAGATGCTATGTTTTTTAATAATCGAGGTCTTACTAAGTCTGCTTTAGGAGATAAAGAAGGGGAAATTGAGGATTACAATGAAGCCATTCGTCTTGATCCTGAATATAATGATGCTTATTATAATCGGGGTCTAGCCAAGTCTGCTTTAGGAGACAGAGAGGAGGCAATTGCCGATTATAACCAAGCAGTTCGTCTTGACCCTGAATATATTGAAGCTTATTACAATCGCGGTCTAGCTAAATCTGCTTTAGGAAATAAAGAAGGGGCAATTGATGACTACAACGAAGTAATTCGTCTTGATCCCGAACATACCGAGGCTTATTACAATCGTGGTTTAACTAAATCTGCTTTAGGAGACAAAGCAGGGGCAATTGAAGACTATAACGAAGTAATTCGCTTGAATCCTAGTTCTCACATTGCTTACAATACCAAAGCATGGACAAAATACCTGATAGGGGATAGTCAAGGAGCATTAATAGATGTTAAACATTCTCTTGAACTTAATCCTAAATCTTCCGCAGCTAACCATACACACGGGGTAATCTTATTCTATGGGCTTAGTTGTCCAAGAGAGTCTGTTGTAGCTTTTACATCTGCTATTGAACTTAAAGCAAATGACTCTGAATCACATTGTGATCGCGGAATAGTTATGGCAAGTTTAGGTAACACACAAGAAGCAATAGATGACTTTACTAAAGCGATCATATTTAATAATAATTGGGATGCCAGAAGCCTTGCGGATGCTTACCATAATAGAGGGAATACATATCAACAGATAGGGGAAAAATGAAATGCCTTGGCAGATTTTCGGAAAGCATCGGAACTCTATCAACAGCAAGGTAATACAGAATGGTATAACAACTCTCGCGATAGGATTAGAGAGCTAGGAGGCTAGAGAAGGAAAAAGGAAAAAGGAAAAAGTTTAAAATAGAAAATAGACTATAGGAGTTTAACCCATGCAAATTACCATTGAAATACCTGATGAACTCAGCAATATCATCCAAAACAAAGGTAAACCCCTTAATATTGCGATTATTGAAGCATTAGGGCTATATGTCCAACATGACACACCAATCAACAGCATCACAAATCCCATACAACCAGAAATTGACTGGGCTGCAAAATGGGAACAATGGTTTGCAGAATGTGAAGCTATGCCAATACCTACCACAACCCAAACACCACAAAATGACTACACAGCCCTACTAATTGATAAATATCGCAAACAAGGGCTAGAGCTATGATTTTATGTGATACAGGAGTTTTATTATGCCTATGCGATCAATCCCAACCCAAACACCAAGCCTGTAAAGAAGCAGTCCGAAAAACAAAGCAACCACTATTAACCACATGGTCTTGCTTGACTGAAACCATGTATTTAGCCTTGCATCGTGGCGGATGGGCAATGCAACAGCAAATCGCCAAATTGCTTCTAAATCAAATGGTGCAAGTATTTCAAATTCAAACAGAAGACTACGAAAGATTATTTGCCTTGATGTCACAATATCGCGATCGCCCAATGGATCTTGCCGACGCAACCTTAGTCATTGCCGCCGAAAAGACAGGAATAAAGCAGATTTTGACTTTAGATTCAGATTTTCTGTTTTATCGAATTAGCGATCGCAACTCATTTGATGTAATTTTTCCTGATAATAAACCTTAGAAACTTTGACACAGATACCCAACCAAATAACGGAGTGAGCCAATGACAGCTAGAGAACAACTTTTACGAGAAATTCAACATAGTTCAGAACCACTGATTAAAGAGGTTTTAGATTTTTTGCTTTTTGCTAGAAGCAGAAATTATTGCTTTGTAGAACCTGAAGTAGTCGATCGCCAAACACCACAACAACCAATCTGGGAATTCGCTCAAGAATTAATGCAAGATGCCCCACCCGAAGAACTTGCCAAACTCCCAACCGATAGCGCCAGAAACCACGATCACTACCTCTATGGCGCACCAAAACAACCATGAGAATAGTCTTTGCTGATACCTATTACTGGATCGCACTTTTAAATACCAATGGCGAAGACTACAAACAAGTCATCCAATTTGGGCAAGCTAATCCAAACATAAAACTGGTGACAACAGAACCCGTAGTTGACGAGGTTCTAAACTTCTTTGGTAGTAAAGGTGCTTTTTTGAGAGGACGCGCTTTTAGCCTCAGTGAGAGAATAGCAATCGATCGCGCAATCCAGCTAATTTCTCATGACGCTGATATCAGACAGGCTGTATTAACTTTATATCGCGATCGGCTAGACAAAGGTTACAGCTTTACCGATTGCTACTCAATGATTGTGATGCAGAGAATGGGTATTTTGGAAGTGCTGACCCATGACAAACACTTTGCTCAAGAAGGTTTTACGATCTTATTCCCATAACAAGGTAATACAGAAGAAAATTTAGGAGATTAACCCATGAATATGACAGAACAAGAACTATTCAAAGCCTTCGAGTCATTACCTATCGAAGCCCAGCGTCAAGCCCTAAACTTCATCGCCTGCTTACAACAAACTTATGCCCCAGTTACAGTCTCTCCCAATATCGCGGTCAAAAGCTCAGATATCAACGCACAGCATCAAAAACTAACCCTTAATGACCTAATATCCAGTATTCCCAATAACTTTATATATCCTGACGATGTAATGGAATTCGCTGAAAGTGAACCACTAGGGCGCGAACTTCTATGAATATACAAAGAGATGAAATTATCAGAATTAATCTTAACCAATTAACTGCACTGTGGAACCTTCCTCTCCTTTCGACACTTCAATCAAAGTATTAAAGGCTTCCTTCATTTGCGGCATATGCGTAATGACGAGAATGCACTCAAAATCGGGCGCGATCGCATTAATGGCACTGACAAGGCGATCGCAGCCTAATTGGTCTTGACTGCCGAAACCTTCATCGATGATTAGGGTTTGGAGGGTGCTGCCTTTGCGTTGGGCAAGGACACGGGAGAGGGCAAGGCGCACCGCAAAGTTAATTCGGAAGGCTTCACCACCTGAATAGGTTTCGTAGGGTCTTGTGCCTCTTGTATCGGCAATTTCAATATCGAGGGTTTCGATGAGGCGATCGCTTTTTTTGCCAGATTTTTGGGTGATGAATCGCACATTTAATTGACGATCGCTGAGTTGCGCGAGAATTTGATTGGCTTCCACTTCGATTTGAGGTAAAACGTTTTCCAGCATTAGAGCTTGAATGCCATTTTTGCCAAAGGCTTGATGTAGCTCGGTGTGGATGCGTTGACGATGACGGGATTGTTCTATTTGGGTAAGGGTTTCCTGTTCGCGGTGGCGACTTTGCTCTAGTTGCTGTTGGGCTTGCTGGAGACTGCCGATTTGTCCAAGAAGACGATCCATTTGCGATCGCCAGTTTTGCAGATTTTGGCGCAAGGATTGAATCTCACTACCATGATCGCCATGAAGAGATTGAATTTGTGATTGTAATTCGCTAATTTGATTGGTAATTATTTGTAATTCTTGCTGCTGTTTAGTTTGAGATTGTTGCAGATGATTCACTTGTTGCTGAAGTTCGGGATATTCCTGTTCGGCGCGGGTGAGTTCTTGATAACGTAGCAATGAGGTTGTGAGGTCATGCTTTTGAGTACGCAATTGTTGATGAAGATCGGGATCGTAGGCTAGTTGGGTGAGGGTGCGATCGCATTGTTCTAGTTCATGCTGTACTTCTAAATCAATCAGATTTTTAGTTAAGCGCTCCTGTAATTGATGGATTTTAGTTTGCAGATCGGGAATTTTTTGCGAGAGATGTTCGGCTTGACGTTGGGCATTTTTTAATTCCGATTGCTTGACTTCTGCCCAGCGCCAGCGTTCGACATCACCGCGTGCGAGGGCATGATTTTTTTCATCGTAGGCAAATTTATGAATATTTCGATCAATTAGTTCCATTTCCTCCCATGCTTCACGCATATAGTTTTGATTTTGCAAGCGATCGCTTAAATCTTGAATATCAGCATCAATTTGGACTAGTCTTTGTTTTGCCTCAGCGATCGCCTTCAGCCGTTCCTGTAAAGTCCCTTTGCGCTGAATTAAATCATTGAGCGGGGCAAGTTCCTTTTTTAAAACCCGATATTCTTCACGCAAAACTTCAATTTCACAATTAGAAGCCGCTTGTTGTTCCTTCACAATCCAAATATCGGCTTGCAGATCGCGAGATTCCTGTTTGTGTTTTTTCTGGACTAGCTGCCAATGGGCTTCATCGAGGGGGCGATCGCACAATGGACAGGGCGCATTCGGTACTGTTAACTGACGCATTTTTGCTTCTAATTTATGAAATGCCGCCTCACTATCTGCCAATCTGGTTTTTAATCGCTCCAAAAAATCGCGACGTTCTAATCCTTTTTCATGGACACGTTGCTGATAGACCTGTTTATTTTGCAAGAAAATAATTTGCCGATCTATCTCCTGTGCGTTGAGCAGCAATTGATCGTGGTTCTTGACCTGCAAATATAACTGTTCTCTTTTAGTAACTAATTCATCTAATTTTGCCGCTAGTCGAGTTTGTTCCCGTTCTAATTGATGTTTGAGAACTTGATGGCGATGGACTAGGGGCGTAGATTGGGCATGGAGGCGATCGAATTCCTGTAATACGGCTCTTGCTTTATGTAGTTCCGCGATCGCTGCTTCAATTTCTATTGCCCGACCGAGAATAGTTTTTAAATCGCTTTCCTGCTGGACTAGCCCCTCTAACTGAGCTTGATAATGCCGTAACTGCCCCTTCAATTCGCTTTGTAAACTGGTGAGTTTATGGCTAAATTCTCCCCGCCGATCGCAAAGTTGTTGATATTTCTGCAACTTACGCTCAAAATCTGCCTCCTGACTGCATAGCAATTGATAGCGTTCATGATCTTGCAAAATCGGCGATCGCTGAGCAAGATAACCTTCCAATTGCTGCAATTGCCTTTGCTGACTGGCTAACTGTCGAGATGATTGCGTTAAATTTGCCATCAGTGAAGACTGCTGTTGTTGTTGCCAAGTTAGTTGCTGTAAAAGGATTTGGTATTTATTTTGCAACTCTTCCACTACTTGCAATCTTTGATGATCGCGAGATTCCCATACTTGTAAATCGATTAACTGCGATCGCAAAATTTCTAACTGCGGCGCGATCGCCTCTCCTGCCTGAATTTGTTCTCGCAAATGTGACAATAAATTTTCTAAAACCGCCGCCTCTGCCTTACTGGTTCGCGCCATATCCTTAGCCCGTTCCGCAAGCTGATCGTACTGCGATAGCGCCAGCATATCGGCAAGAATTTGTTTGCGATCGCTAGGGCGCTTCAGCATAAACTCATCGGCGCGACCTTGGCGCAAATATGCCGAATTAATAAAAGTTTCGTAATCCATTTTCAGATGCGAAACAATCGTTTGCTGTGTCGATTGCACCTTGCGCTCGGTTAAGGATTTAAATTTGCCCTCACTCTGCACCTGAAATTCTAAAGAAGTGGAACTATTGCGCGATCGCGTCCTGATCACTCGATAGACTTCACCACCCGCAATAAAAGTAAAGTCTACCTGCGCCTCTTTAGAACCAACGTGAATTACATCATCTTGGCTTGCCACGCGGCTTGCACCCCAAATCGCCCAAGAAATCGCCTCCAATAACGAAGACTTTCCCGCCCCATTTGCGCCACAAATACAAGCAACATGAAGCCCGCTAAAATCTAGGGCTAATTGTTGATAGCTCAAGAAATTTTTTAATCGTAATTTCTGAGGAATCATTTTGTTGTGCCAGAACCTTTCTTATGCAATTATATTAATTATTATCTAATTATCATAATAATGTATTACTCAATAAAAGTACCACTCTATGGATTTAGTAGGGGTAATTCATGAATTACCCCTACTAAATCCAAAAACCACTATACTTTTGCCTTCAAGCTGAGGGAGTTATGGAAATATGGGAACAAATTAGCCGCCAAAGAGTTAAGTACATTGTCGATAGCTATCAGTTAGCTGGTGATGACGATGAATATTTTGATGACTATTTGGAAGAGATTCTTCAAGCCTACGCACCTCCACAGATTGAGTTGGCGCTTGTCGAGGTCTTGATTGAAAGCTGGCGCAATCTTCCCCCGATGCGGGGCTATGCCTTTCTAAAGCGATCGCATGATCTTCTAAAATCTTGGGAAAATAAAGCGATCTACCCCAGCATTTCCGCTACTCAGTTCAGATTAATTACAGGTTTAGATCCTACGCCGATATTTGGCGATATTCAGCCATCTAGAGAGATATTCATTTCTGCCAACTAAATCGACAACGCTAGTCGCTCAAATCCAAATCCAGAAAAAAGTGGCGGCGCGATGCAGCACCACTTTTTTACTGAAGACAGTTGTAATTGGTAATTCTGAAAATGGCAAAGCTATTTTCAGAATCGTTATAAAATATAGGCAGCAACCTCAAATTATTTAGAGATTTTGTAAATAGTCATATCTCTCATCCATGAATATTTCTTTATTAAGTTCAAAATTGATGAATAAAATTTTTAAGAGCAATTTTTCCTTTAAGCTTCTGCTCATATTATTTTTATTCTCATTTTTAGGATATTTAGGAAACTATTTTCGGCTACCACTATTTTTTGGGGTTGACTTCCTATTCGGTAGTATTTTCGCCTTAATTGCAACCTATTTCTATGGACTGAGGATAGGGACTATCGTGGCCGCGATCGCCAGTATTCACACATATTTTATCTGGGGACAACCATTTGCCGCGATTTTGTTGATTTTAGAAGCCATTTGGGTAGGAATTGGACTACACCATTACCGCGAAAAAACTAAGCGATCGCGCAACATGGTCATTTTAGTGATTTTCTATTGGCTATGCTTGGGCGCACCCTTATGTTTTATTTTTTATCGCTTCTTTTTATCCTTTGGAAATAGCTCAGTTATTCTCGTTGTTCTTAAGCAATCAATCAATGCTGTTTTTAATGCTCTGATTGCCCATTTATATATTGATTTCTTGCCAACATTCCGTCAATGGATACCATACAAACCAGAGAAGTCCAACACATTATCTAATGTAAATATTCAACAAATGTTATTTCATTTGTTGTTAGCCTTTGTTTTTCTCCCAGTTCTCACGATCGCTATTTTGACGGGCTATCAATCTTTACACAATATTCAAAATGAAATTAATACCCAATTACGCTCCAGTACAGAATCCCTTAAAATTGATTTCAAGTTTTGGCATCAGCGTAATTTGATGATTGCAAGAGAGTTAGCAAATTCTATTGCTGAGGGGAAAAACTTAGAATCTCAGCAACTCGTCACTGACACTTTCGGAAACACAGCCACAAACCTTTCAAGAATCTATACTACTGACATTGAAGGCAATATATTGACTTCCTTTCCGCGTATTGATAGCAAAAATAAAACTATTTTCATGCAGGCTAAAGAGCATCAACAGTTATTTGAACAGGTAAAAGCCACTTTAGCTATTGGCTTTGGAGATATTCATGTTGATAGTTTGGGCGGTTATTTGAATCTTGATATTGCTGTCCCAATTTTTCAAGAAAATCGCTTCAATGGCATCGTGATTATCTCTTTAGATACTTCTAAAATCCAAGAATTTCTAATAAATCAATCTGCTGCATGGCAAATAGAAACTTTGCTGTTAGATCGTTATAAAAATATAATTGCGAGTAATTCTCCTAATTTTTTATCAGGCAAGCTATTTGATATTTACCAGAACAGTGAAATCCGTTTCTTTAGGGAAGGACAGATTCAATGGCTCCCTCAAATAAAAGGAGCAGTTATGACTCGATGGCGTAAGTCTTATTATATGCAGCAGAGTTTGCTTGATAATGCAATTCCTTGGAATCTAGTTGTACGCATCTCCCCATTTCCCTATATTGATAATCTCGAAAATCTCTATATCTATATTCTTGCGATTGTGCTATTGATTATTTTGCCAGCAACAATAGTCGCCAATGCTATTAGTTTTCGTCTAGTCAAACCAATTTCTAAATTAATTCAACTCACTACCAATCTGCAACAAAATCTTTCAACTCAATCAGACTTCACTTGGAATTCTAGCAATTTAGCGGAAATAGATGCGCTTGGCAATAACTTTCAAGTTATGGCGATCACATTGCAAAAACAGTTTCAGCAAATCGAAGAAACCAATAAAAATTTAGAAACTCGGATTAAAGAAAGGACTGCGGAATTACAAACCAGTGAAGAGCGCTGGCAACTAGCAATTCAAGCTGCCGATGATGGAATTTGGGATTGGAACCTAGAAACAGGAGTTATATTTCGCGCCCCGCGTTGGTACACAATCTTAGGTTTAGCCCCCAATATTGAACCTGTACAACCGATTGATTGGCTTGATTTAATTCATCCTGACGATCGCAATCGTGTTTTAGAAGAACAAAGAAAATATCTTGCTCGTGATATTCCTCGCTACATAATGGAATATCGAATGCGCTGTCAAGATGGAAATTATAAATGGATCTTAACTAAAGCAATGGCTCTATGGAATGAGCAGGGACAACCCATTCGCTTAATTGGTGCAAATAATGATATTAACGATCGCAAAATCGCGATCGCTGACTTAGAAAAACGAGAAAGTTACCTCGCGATGCTCGTTGATGTGCAACATTACCTGATTTCTGAAAGTGTTACCAATCAAGACTATGTAAATATTTTAGAAATCCTAGGTAAAGTTTCTAATTTTTCCGGCATCAAACTTTTTGCCTATGAGAAATCTCCTGACAATGAATTTGACAATCATCTTAGCGATGTTATGAATAACTTCTTTGGCAATAATTTATATATTAATTTGTATGCATTTTGGTTTAAACAGGAGATTATTAAACCGCGAGAGTCAGATCAAACAAAATTTATTCAAAGTTTGATTAGTTCTGAATGGTTACAAAGATTGAAACAAGGTGAAATTATTAATGAGTCATTATCCACAGTTTGTGAATCTGGAAGACCAGTTTTAACGTCTAAGGGAATTTGTGCAATTTTATTAATGCCCATTATCGTAAATAATAGTTTCTGGGGATTTTTAAGCTTCTGTGATTACACCGAAGAACATTTGTGCGATCACATGGAAATAAGTCTATTGAATATTGCATCTTCTTCCCTATCGCTTCATTTAGAACGTCAACAAGCTAAAACAGAATTGTTGCAAGCAATGGAATCGGCACAGGCGGCAAACCAAGCTAAGAGTGAGTTTCTTGCCACAATGAGCCATGAAATCAGGACTCCAATGAATGCGGTAATCGGTATGGCAAGCTTACTTTTGGATACCGATCTTCAGTCCGAACAACAGGAATTTGTAGAAATTATTAGATCGAGTGGCGATAATTTACTCACAATTATTAATGATATTCTTGACTTTTCTAAAATTGAATCTGGCAGATTTACTTTAGATATTCAACCCTTTAATTTACGCAATTGTATTGAAGAATCCTTTGATTTATTATCAACCTATGCTCTATCTAAAGAAATTGAACTAGCCTATAGTATGGGTGCTGATGTGCCAGATTATATTTTAGGTGATATGACTCGTCTCAGACAAATATTAGTCAACCTCTTAAATAATGCGATTAAATTTACCCATTCAGGTAATGTCAGTCTTAGGGTATCTAGGCAGGCGGTATCGGCAAAAAATCTTAATCCTTTGATCAATGATATAGAACCTTCATTTCAATTACTATTTGCGGTCAAAGATACTGGCATCGGTATTCCCCAAGAGCGTTACGATCGCTTATTTCAACCTTTTAGTCAGGTAGATTCTTCAACCACTCGCGAATATGGTGGCACTGGCTTAGGACTAGCTATTTCTAGGCATCTCACTCAAATTATGGGTGGTGAGATATTCTGCGAAAGTGAGGTTGGTGTTGGGTCTACTTTCTCCTTTACGATCGCTACATCTGCAACCAACAAAGACCTATTGCCTAAGATCTGGGAACCAATGTTAATTGGTAAGCGTTTGTTGATTTTGGAAGATAATGACATTACCAGAGAAGAATTAACCACCTTTGCCGAACTATTGCAAATGCAGGTGATGGCAACAGCCTCCAGTCAGCAGGCGATCGCATGGTTGCGTGAGGGACAGCAATTTGATTTGGCAATTGCAGATGCTTGTATTCCCACTGTAGGGGACTCTGGAAAAATTATTAATCAATGTAATTTTGGCGAATTGATCCGCACCCAGTCAACTTCTCTACCAATAATTTTACTCACGCCTCATTGTAATTGTGCTGTACATAAAGACACAGCAACTATGATCTATTTAAATAAGCCAATTAAGCGATCGCTTTTATATAGCTCTCTTCTAAAAGTACTGAGTACAAGTTCTCCCTTGGAAGTTCAGCCAAGGCAAAGGGAAAGCTATATATTTGATGAAAATTTCGCCAATCAATTTCCTTTAAAGATCTTGCTTGCGGAAGATAATATTGTGAATCAAAAAGTTGCCACCCGTTTTCTAAATCGCTTGGGTTATCGCGTTGATGTAGTTGCCAATGGTTTCGAGGTCTTGGAGTCAATGCATCGTCAAAACTATGATGTAATTTTTATGGATGTCCATATGCCAGAGATGGATGGAATAACAGCCACCAAGAGGATTACCTTAGAGTTCTCTCAAAGACCTTGGATTATTGCGCTTACGGCTAATGCTTTACAGGGCGATCGCGATATTTGTCTGCAAGCTGGTATGCAGGACTATGTAAGTAAACCTTTGCAAGTACAAGATTTAACCCAAGCATTAGAAAAAGCCTACAAAAATCGATAAAATAAAAAGCATCGC
>DCSN01000258.1:27300-30175 GCA_002325645.1 Pseudanabaena sp. UBA1465 | reverse complement strand
GCGATGCTTTTTATTTTATTGGTATATCTTAGTTAGGAGCGTTGCTAGTAGATTCACTGGTAGATGCAGCCTCATTAGTTGCCGCAGCTTTTGAAGTGCGTTTTTTGCGTTCGGCTTCTACCATGTCCGCAATCATTTGCCGAGCTTGCTCAATCTTGTCAAGGTTAGAACGATATAAATCAATATCCTTAATTAGGCGATCGCTACCAAGCTTGAGGGATTCGCCAACTAACTTGAGCAATTCTTCACGCTTAGCATGGTCGGCACTGGATTCGGGATCGCTGATTTCTAGGAGGGCATATAGTCCTACCGCCAGCAAACGACTATATTTAAAGTTTTCTTTGGTAGCGATCGTCTGTAGCTGTCCAGATAGTGGCTCGAGATCGGTTGCAGAATCTGGATTGGTTAGGAGTTTTTTGACTTCATTGGGCGAGTTTACGGCGAGATCGCTGAGAGCAGTTGCCTCTTGACGTAGGCGATCGGAGTCAAACTGAAGCGATGAACATAGGGCATGAAATATCGCGAAGCGATCAGTTTCAGGTTTATAACCAATCGTAAAGCGATCGAACGTAGTCACAAGCCCTAGGGCAAAAATTGAGTCATACACAAATGTTTGATTGACTTTTAGTAAATGGACTTCCACCAAAAGCTCATCGACAACCCGTCGGTAGACCTGATTGACTGGCTTGGGGAAAGCTTTATAAAAATCTTTTTTAGTATCAGAAACAGTACGGACGGTATTCACAGTCAACAAAACCTAAAAATCTATAAGATATTTAAATAATCATCGCACAGATAGCCCTTTCCTCAGTCTGTCGCTGTAGGTAAAAAAATTTAGGACTTACGCAAAAGAACTCATCGTAAGGGCAATTCATGAATTGCCCTTACGATGCAATGCAGGTTTCAAGTCATTTTGCGTAAGTCTTAAAAATTAAAAAAAATTATGCCGCACGCGAAGCGTGCGGCATAAATACTTATTAGCGTATGTACTTTTATACTGGTTGAAAATAGAAGGCAAAGCCTAAAATTGCATAGGTCGCGACTAGCAAAGATCCTTCTAACCAATTCGATCGCCCATCAGAGCTAATTGAGTTGGCGATGAGAACAGCAACGGCGACCGCAACTAGCTCAAAGGGATTGAAGTTTAAATCCATCGGTTTACCAAGAAACCAACCCACAATTACCAGTGCAGGGGCAACAAAAAGTGCAATTTGCATACTTGAACCCACCGCCACGGATACCGATAGTTCCATTTTGTTCTTCATCGCCACAGTGATAGCGGTCGTATGCTCGGCGGCATTCCCAATAATCGGTAACAGAATTACCCCAGTAAATAGTTCCGTTAAGCCTAGCTGTGCTGTAGCCGCTTCTAAAGTACCTACTAAAAGTTCAGACTCAAAGGCGACTAGTAATGTCACTCCCAGCAGAACAGAAATCCATAGGGGCAAGTTAACATTTTGAGGATACCCCGCCTCCACCTCTGCGTCATCAGCTTCTGATTTGCCCACATCATAGAGATAAGCATGGGTTTTCATGGAGAATAGAAGCGTTAGGCAATAGACAATAATTAGGACGATCGCTACGGCAAGGGATAGCTTTTGTAAAATCTCAGGACTAATTCCTTTTGCCGTAAAATTTGCCGCCGTCGGTAATAAAATCGCAACTACAGCCAAATTCATCACCGAAGCATTTAATCGCGCCATAGTTGGCTGAAATTCTTGCTCTTTATAACGTAAGCCCCCCAAAAACATCGACAAACCCATCACTAATAACAGGTTGCCAATGATGGAACCCGTAATGCTGGCTTTGACAACTCCCGTAAATCCAGCATTTAGAGCCACGATCGCAATGATTAATTCCGTTGCATTACCAAAGGTGGCGTTCATCAAACCTCCCCAAGAAGGTCCTAGAACTACAGCAATTTCTTCGGTTGCCGTGCTGAGCCAACCCGCTAAGGGCAGAATGGCGATCGCTGAGGTTACAAATATCAGCGTAGAATCCCATCCGAGTAAGTGACCAATTATCGAAATTGGTACAAACACAAGTAAACCAAAGGAAAAAATTTTCTTGATCATAATTTAGCTGTTGTAGCGTTAAAGCTAAATATACCAACGTAATGCTAGATCTGACAGCGCAAGTCGGCTAGATTGCCCTAGAATATTGGTTTATAGGGTATTGTTTCGTCACCGAAAGCGGCGAAACAATACCCTATAAACCACTTAAAAGAAATTCTTATGACTGAACTTACCGCCGAACAACATCGTGCCAAAATGCAACGCCGTCAAGAGGTGCAGCATCAAAGAATTGCGGAGCGTAATCTTGAAAAAGGTTTGATCATCGTCAATACAGGTGATGGCAAGGGTAAAACTACTGCTGCTTTAGGAATGGTGCTGCGATCGCTAGGGCATGGATATAAAGTGGCGATCGTGCAGTTCATCAAAGGAGCATGGGAGCCTGCGGAAAAGAAAGTTTTTGAAATGTGGCAAGATCAACTTGTGTTTAAGGCTCTCGGAGAGGGCTTTACATGGGAAACCCAAAACCGCGATCGCGATATTGCCAAAACTCAGGAAGCTTGGCAAGAGGGGCTGAGTTATATCAAAAATCCTGAATACAGATTAGTTTTACTAGATGAAGTAAATATTGCTCTCAAATTAGGCTATCTCGATGTAGAAACCGTAATCGCGGGATTAAAAGAGAAGCCTGCGGATTCCCATGTAATTTTGACTGGGCGCGGCGCACCTGCAGAATTAATTGAAGTTGCCGATTTGGTTACAAGAATGGAACTTGTCAAACATCCTTTTAGGGAACAAGGTGTCAAAGCTCAGGCAGGAATTGAGTTTTAGAAAAAACTTAAAACCTAGAAGCTTGTCTCGCC
>DCSN01000258.1:23039-27230 GCA_002325645.1 Pseudanabaena sp. UBA1465 | reverse complement strand
GGCGAGACAAGCTTCTAGGTTTTGACTAGCTACAAATTACTAAGCATTACAAAAATATGTCAAAAATCGGTGTTGGGATTATTGGAACAGGATTCGGGCAGCTTATTCATATCCCTGCTCTGCAACTGCATCCAGATACAGAAGTTGTTGCTGTATATCATCGCGATCGCCTCAAAGCTCAGCAGATTGCCGATAAATTTAACATTCCCCATGCTGGCGATCGCCTAGAGGATTTGCTTGCGCTTCAGTCAGTCCAAGCAGTCACGATCTCTACGCCGCCAAGTTTTCACTATGAGCAAGCCAAGGCAGCGATCGCCGCAGGTAAGCATATTTTGCTGGAAAAACCTGTGACGATGAATTTTCAAGAAGCTCTGGAATTGTATCGTCTGGCGCAAACACATCAAGTTGTTGCAGCCACTGATTTTGAGTTTCGTTGCGTTCCCCAATGGCGATATTTTAAACATCTATTAGATAATGATCTAGATAATAATCACATTGGTAAAAAGCGATTGATTGCGATCGATTGGCTCGTCCAAGGTCGCGCCGATCCTAAGCGTGTATGGAATTGGTACAGTCAAAAAGCCTACGGTGGCGGCGCATTAGGGGCGATCGGTTCCCATGTGTTTGATTATGTGCGCTGGCTATTTGGTGACATCAAAAGCCTCTCTGGACAACTTAGTACAGGTATTACCGAACGTCTCGATGCTAATGGAATTCTTCGCCCCGTCGATGCCGATGATACCTGCAACATTCTCTTAGAACTTGCCGATGGCACTCCCTGCAATATTTCCCTCAGCACCGTCACCTATCGCGGTCGTGGGCATTGGCTCACAGTTTACGGTGAAAATGGAACGTTAGTATTGGGCAGTTCTAATCAAGCCGATTATGTGCATGGTTTCAGTCTGCGCCAAGGAAAACTTGATCGCTCTGAAATGGAAGTTGTGCCAATTCCGCCCGAATATGATCTACCAAAAACCTATACCGATGGTCGGCTTGCCCCAGTTTTAGCGATATGCGATCGCTGGGTGCAGTCAATCCAATCAGGACAACCGATGACACCAAGTCTCTATGAAGGTGCATGGTCACAGTTACTTATGGATTTAACTCAAGAATCACATCAACAAAAAAAATGGCTTAACGTGCCATTGTCTATTGGGTAATTTAGAAAACTATGCAATGGTTCAAATCTATTAGTCAGGGCTTAAGGCTCGATCGCCTAGCCAATATTGCTAAGGATGCTCTTTGGCAGGCAAACTGTCCATTGTGCCAACGTCCTGCCGATGGCATTTTATGCAAAGATTGCGATCGCCAAATTTCAGCTTATCAATCACCAGATTTTTTCCAAAAAGATGATCCTATTAGCTCAGAGATTCCGCTTTATAGTTGGGGGATTTATGACGGAGCCTTGAAACGGGCGATCGCCGCTTGTAAATATGAAAATCATCCTCAAATCATGGAAGCGATCGGTGAAAAAATTGCGACTACTTGGCAGCGATCGCCCCATACCAACGCAATTTCCCAAAAACATCAAAAACTAGCAATAGTTCCGATTCCCTTACATCCCAACAAATTAAAGTCAAGGGGGTTTAATCAAGCTGAAACTTTAGCGAGGCGATTTGCGGTCATGAATAATTTGCCTTGTCATCCCCAAGGGCTGCAACGGACTAAGGACACAAAAGCGCAAATACAAACTAAAGGCAGCAAAGAACGTGAACAAAATCTGGCTCAAGCCTTTAGTGTTCCTAACACCTATAGTTCTAAAAATTCCACACAAACAAAATCAGTAATTCTATTTGATGATATTTACACGACAGGTGCGACTATCCGCGAGGCGATCGCCACTCTCGCCAGCAAAAACATCGCTGTACGAGGTGTAATCGTCGTAGCCCGCACGCAGTTCAGGAAATAATTACGAATTATGAATTACGAATTATGAATTTCTAGTTCAGCTTTCATTTTTTCGAGCGTCATATTCATTTGGTCAAACATCTGTTGTGGCGTGATCCCAAAGTTACCTAGCTGACTTTCCAACTGTTTGAGAGTCATCTGCGCCATGAAATCATCGGATAATTCAAATCGCTTCATGAAAATTTTATAGCGATCCATCATCTCTTCCATTTTTTCGATGAAGAGGATTTTACCCTCGCGATCAAATTTGCCATAACTGCCGCCAAGCTGAGTTAAGGCTTGATAGTCTTGAAATAGGTTACGAGCTTCGTGTTGAACAATCTCAGAGTCAAAAAATGCCATGACTAAATGCTCTACTTATTAAGTTACATCTATGTCAATTTTACAGCTTGACTCAACTTTACAGAAATTAACCAAAGTGAGGATATCACCCCATAAATCAAAAAGTCGCGCTTTGCGCGACTTTTTGATTTATGTCATGATCGGGACAGCATGATTACGTTTTCGGGGTAGATATCTTACCGAAATACGCTTTAAATCGAATTTGGATTCTAGTTCATGCACATAATCAACTGCTTCTCCTTTATGTTCACGTTCATCAAGGGTTTCAAGCACACTCAGTATTTCTGTATCTAGCCCTGGTTGACCGATAAATAAATGCATGAGAGTTTCGGAACTATCATCATCGGGGTAGATGGGAATGTAATAAATGTAAGGGATTTCCATGGGTTCTATGTTAGGGAGCGTATTTCAGTTACACTAGAAATTTTGACAATCTAAACTTTTGTAAATCTTAGATCGTAGTTAAGTATGTAGGCTTAATAAAACCCTAAATCCTGCGGCGCACGCACAGCGTGCGCCGCAGGGCTTAGATCTGTTTTTTAATCATACCAAGGTACTTATAGCGATTAAGCCAACTGCAACCAACATACAATATTGCATTAAAGAGTAGACTAGGAAACTACAATAGAAATACAAAAAACTCGCCAAATCAGCTTAAGCGATCGCCTAAGTAATCCAAGTGCGATTTATTTAATCATGCTCAACCCAGACCTAAATTCGATTCAACTCACCCAAGATGACTATGAGCGCTACTCACGTCACCTGATCTTGCCTGAGGTTGGGGTAGAAGGACAAAAACGACTCAAGGCTGCCAGCGTACTATGTATCGGTACGGGCGGATTGGGTTCACCTTTGTTGTTATACCTCGCTGCCGCAGGGATCGGACGTATCGGGATCGTGGACTTTGATGTGGTGGATACCTCTAACCTGCAACGTCAAATTATTCACAGCACTAGTACCGTTGGTAAGCCCAAGATCGAGTCGGCAAAAGCGCGGATCTTGGAGATCAATCCTTACTGCCAAATTGATCTATACAACACGCATTTGTCTTCAGCCAATGCCCTTGAGATCATGGCTCCCTATGACATCGTTGTGGATGGCACGGATAACTTCCCCACCCGTTATCTGGTCAATGATGCCTGTGTGCTGCTAAACAAGCCTAACGTCTATGGCTCCATCTTCCGATTTGAAGGACAGGCGACGGTCTTCAATTATGAGGGTGGTCCTAACTATCGCGATCTCTACCCAGAGCCACCACCACCAGGGCTAGTTCCTTCCTGTGCTGAAGGTGGTGTGCTAGGAATTTTGCCAGGAATTATTGGAGTAATCCAAGCGACGGAGACTGTCAAAATTATCCTTGGTCAAGGAAATACCCTGAGTGGTCGCTTATTACTCTACGATGCCTTGAAAATGACTTTCCGTGAACTGAAGCTACGTCCTAACCCAGTCCGTCCTGTAATCGACAAATTGATTGATTATCAGCAGTTCTGTGGTATACCTCAACAACAACAAACTGAAATGGAAGCACAAAAGGCGATCGCCGAAATTACCGTTAAAGAACTCAAGCAGATCATTGATGATGGCGCGGCAGATTATTTAATTGTCGATGTCCGTAACCCTAATGAATGGGATATTGGCGTAATTCCGAATACGGTGCTAGTACCTTTACCAGACATCGAAAATGGTAATGGGGTGGAGCAGGTGAAGACCTTGATGGGTGACAAGAAGCTGATTGCTCATTGCAAAATGGGTGGGCGATCGATGAAGGCTCTAGGCATTCTCAAGAAGGCTGGCATTGATGGGATCAATGTACAGGGTGGTATTAACGCATGGAGCGATCAAATCGATCCTTCAGTTCCTAAGTACTAACTAAGTACATCGGCATAATTAAAAACCAGATCTAAAACCTGCGGCGCACGCTGCGCGTGCGCCGCAGGTTTT
>DCSN01000258.1:2494-22983 GCA_002325645.1 Pseudanabaena sp. UBA1465 | reverse complement strand
ATTTAATTAAGCCTACATACTTACTACTTCCTTCTCAGTGAATAATTAGTGAATAATCAGTGGTGTGCGGCAAAGCCGCACACCACTAATGATATATACCAGAAATTAGAAATATTGGGGAATTGCTATATGTCGAGATTGCTGGTTACGCAATATCAATCTGAGGTTGAGAAAATCATTCGTTGATGCTGGTTCTAAAAAAGAAACCAGCATTGGTAATGCTTTTGAGCGCTTATTGAATGATTATTGTAAGCCGCGCAATTATTTGTTAGTTCCTGAATTGGATTTTAAAACTAAGTTCAATACGACGGTTTTTCCTGATGGCTTTGTCGATTATGAACGTCCAGAGGTGCGGGACTTTCGGGCGGCGATCGCCAAATTTAAGGAAGATATTCCCAGTATTCTCAACAAGTTGCGCGAGACAATTTAGGTTGCGGAGAAGGAAAATCAATAGTTTCGCGATCGCCGCAATGCGTTTTTAGCGGTATGTCGGCAGTCGATTAATCCAGAGATTGAGATTTTTGATGTGCATGAGATGTTGATTCAGCACATTCTCGCGGAAGATATTTTCACAAATATTTTCCATGAGTCGCAGTTCCATCGGGAGAACAATATTGCGCGTGAGTTGTCGGCGATGATCGATACGTTTTTTACAGGAACGACGCGCCGCAATACGCTGAAGAGTATTGAGTATTACTATGCGGTGATTCGCCGTAGTTCGGAGAATATTGCGAATCATCATGAGAAGCAGAAGTTCCTCAAGGCTCTCTATGAGAATTTCTACAGGGCTTATAATCCGAAGGCGGCGGATCGGTTGGGAATTGTGTATACGCCCAATGAGATTGTGCGATTTATGATCGAGAGTGCGGATCATTTGGTGCATAAGCATTTCGGGAAGTTACTATCGGATGAGGGGGTGGAGATTCTCGATCCTTGCACAGGGACGGGAACCTATGTGACGGAATTTGATTTGTTTGCAATGAGTGTACAGAATACGGCAAGGATTCAGAATCAGAACGATCGCAAGATTTCGGTGATTATTGGCAATCCGTCGTATAACGCATGGCAAGAGAACTTTAATCAAAATAATGCGAATCGGGTTTATGGACAAATAGATAAACAGATTAAGGCGACTGACATCAAGCGGGGAACGGCGCAAAATCAAATCGCTGTCTATGATATGTATACGCGGTTCTATCGGTGGGCAAGCGATCGCATTGGTGGTCAAGGTTTAGTTGCGTTTATTACCAATCGTTCGTTTATCGATGGGAAAATTTTTGATGGATTTCGCAAGACGGTTTCGCAGGAGTTTGACCATGTTTATATCGTGGATTTAGGCGGTGATATTCGGAGTGGTGATACGACTGGGAATGTGTTTGATATTAAAACTGGTGTTGCTATAATGTTTTTAGTTAAAACTATGCAGGAGTAAAAGCAATGGTGAACACTATTGAAAAGACTCAGGAATCTAACGAAAAAATTGCTTTGGATGAAGAAGTGTTAAAGGTTTTTGCGAGTATGCCAGATTCGCTCAAGCTTGAGGTTTTGCATTATGCAGAATATTTAATTAGCAAACATTCACAAAATTCTGGGATTAGTTCTCAATTAGAAAAGCCCAAGAAAAAGCGTCAGGCTGGATCTCTAAAAGGTAAAATCTGGATGTCGGATGACTTTGATGAACCGCTAGAAGAAATGAAGGAATATATGTAGATGTTGTTAGATACTCATGCTTTAATTTGGTTTCTCAATGATGACGCTAAGTTATCAGAAAATGCTAAGACAATTATTGAAGATGGTGATAATTTGTTTGTCAGCATTATTTCTATTTGGGAGGTTGCAATTAAAATCAATGTTGGTAAGCTAAATATAGATATTGAATTTGAAAACTTACCACAAATTTTAGCAGAGCTAGATATTCAAATCTTACAATTTGATTTTGCTGATACTGAGATTTATATTGGTTTACCTCTACATCATCGTGATCCTTTTGATCGGATTTTAATTGCTCAGGCAATACATCATAATCTCGCTATAGTTGGCTGTGATGTTGCTTTTGATGCTTATCCAATTAAGAGGATTTGGGAATGAGTCAGGCTAAAATTTCTTATTTTTCGCTGTCTGGTTTGCAGGATAAGGAGGCAAAGCTGGATTGGATCGCGGGGACTAGGTTTGAGAAGATTGATTTTGAGAATATTAGTCCTGATGGTAAGGGGAATTGGATTAATCAAACTCATAATGATTTTGATAGTTTTTTGTCTTTGGTGGATAAGGAAGTAAAGGCGGGAAGGTCTGAGGAGGCAGTTTTTAAGATTTTTTCAAGGGGTGTTGCGACTCAAAGGGATGAATGGGTTTATGATTAATCCGAAAAGAGGTGAGCTTTGGCTAGTGGATCTGAATCCGACAATTGGGCAGGAGATTCAAAAAACAAGACCTGTTGTAGTGATTAGTTCGGATTTTCTTTTGTCAATTCCCATGAGAATCATTATCCCGATCACTAGTTGGCAAGAGAAATTTATAAATCGCCCTTTTATGGTAAAAATTCTGCTACGCCAGAAAACAATCTTACTGTTGATTCTGGGGGGAATACTTTACAGGTTAGGAGTATTTCGACTGGAAGATTTACAAAAAGAATCGGCAAAATATCTGACGATATCTTAAAAGAATTACTAGCAGGTTTAATAATTTGTGTTGACTATGAATCCTAATTTACAGTTCAATCCTTAGAAAATTTAGAAAAAAAGTACACAAAAGTATTATCCTAAAAATAGTGGGTGTGCTGTTTTAGGTTTGATGTTGGTTTAAATTTTATAAATTTCTGGGGAATATCCCTAAAAATCAATCGAGAGTATATTGAAAATGTCTACAAATAATGTTGAAGTTCGTTTGCTGTTGGGTATGTGGGATTTTTTGGGGAAGGATAAGAAACTATTGACTAAGCGCGATGTTTTGCCATCTTTTAGTAAGAAAGATCGGGAAACCAAACAGGCGGAGTATAACGGGGCTTTACAGGCTTTGATTGATGGTGGGGCGATCGCTGTGACGGATGAGAAGAAGCCTAAATATATGCTGACGGATTTGGGTTTGCAGAGTTTGGCGGATGGGTTGCGATCGCCTGATTTTAGTTTTGACGGTGCGGCGTTGGTGAGCAGTCGTTTGGCAAATGCGGCTTTGAAATGGTTTCGTGAAAATCAAGGGCAGGGTGTAAGTGTTGTGTCTGCGCCAAAGATCTCGTCTTACGATGAGTTTAAGGCTGTGGCGTTGGAAACTTACGATCAGCTAAATCGTGATTACAACTTGAGTAATCTTGTACCAATTTACCAAATCAGGAGAGAGATCGGCGATCGCGTCACTCGCTCACAATTTAACGACTGGATGTTAGAAATGCAGTCAAAAGACATTTTGCAATTTATTACGGGTGGGGTTGCCGATCTCACTCCAGACAAAGAGAAAGACTCGATCACAACCGAACTTGGCGGCTTGCGGTACTATGCCAAACTTTTGTAAAGAGATATTGCTCTGGGCTGATGTATCTAAATTAAAAAAATTTTTTGAAGGGGTTTGTAATGTCTACAGCATCATCTCTTGATGAACTTTATGAGGTCATCAATAAAAATAATCCATTCGATGTGCCGCCGATTATCACAGGTCAAGATATTTGGAATGGCAGTTTCCCAGATTTGACAACCTTAAATGCTCATGCCTCGGATGCGGTATTTGAGACAATCGAGCAAGTTCGTTCAGGCAAGCCCAAGGTAACATCTATTGCCTTTAGTGCTGAAATTGGCGTTGGTAAGAGCCATTTAATTAGACGAATTCGCCGAGGTTTGCAATCGGAGAACAAAGCATTTTTTGTTTACGCTAACAAGTATGGTGATTTGAACCTGATTCATTATCAATTTCGCCAGATTTTAGCAGACAGTTTTAAGCAGTCTAATGGACATGGTGTTACCCAATGGCAAGAATTAGCGGCGGCAATGGTTAACCAAGTCGTTGCTAAAAAGAATACAGCATTAGAATTAGTCAATAAGATTCCGCAAGCACTATCAAAAAATCACGATCTGATTGACAAACTCACTAATGCAATTCTCAATGCGAAGCCGAAAATCAGCGATCCTGATATTGTGAGAGCAATTCTCTGGACATTGGGAAGTGCGGCTCATGCGCCTTTCGCGATTAAATGGCTTGCTGGCAAAGAGTTGTCTGATGCCAAGGCAAAAGAACTAGGTTTACCCAACCCAACCAAGGAAATTAAACTACTAGAGTCAGATGCCCTTAGCGCCGCGCTACAGATCATCAGTATCGCATCTGACTACAATCCTATTCTTATCTGTTTTGATGAGCTAGAAGGGCTGGAAGTAAGTGAGGCTGGCTATTTCAAGTCCCAAATTGTCGGAGGATTAGTTAAGGATTTATTTGATGCAATTGAACAGTCTGATGTCACGAAAGGTGTTGCTATTCTATCTGTACTCCCTCCTACTGTTTGGGAACAGCTTGTTAATATCAAGGTATTAAATGCAGAAGGATTAGGAGATAGGCTATCTTCAAAATATAAAGAGCCTCTTACCTTGAAGTTTGCAGATGGAGAAGCTGTTGTTAGTGTTGTGGATCTCTGGCTTCAAGAGTTTTATCAATCTCACAACCTTGTACCACCAAATCCTGTATTTCCTTTTGAGGAAGAGAAGCTGAGATCTTTAGGAAATACAAGACCATCTATCAGGGCATTGTTAAAATGGTGTCGTGATAACTTTTCAGTTTCCCCCCGACCTGTTGTTGATCCAAAAGAGTTGATTCAAAAAGCCTATAACAGAGAACTTGCTCAAGTTAATGAAGATTTCTTAGATGATAGCGATCTGATTGCTAGGGCGCTTTATCTCGGCTTTACAACCCTAAAGGGACAAACAATTGAGAACGTTCTGATCCAAGATGTCACGAATCAAGTTAAGCCTTTAGGAAAAAATGCAGGGGCAATTCAATTTAAGATTAGTGCAATTGATAATGGGAAAGAAGAATCGATCGGTGTTGGTGTAATTCAGCATACACATGGAGCATCTGTTGGATCAAGAATGCAAAAACTGACATCATACGACCAGTTTAAGCTTACTCGTGGTTGCATGATTCGTTCAGAAGACAGAAAGATTAGAAAGCAATGGGAAGCCTATAATCTGCGAGCTAAACTAGTTGATGAAATGGGCGGCGAATATATCTACCTAATCGCCGATCATGTAAAACCCCTCATTGCAATTCTTGCTGTATATGACAAGCAAGAAATCTACGGTGTTAGCGAAGATGCCATTCTAGCTTTTATCTCAGACTCACAAATTTCGTTGAATAATCTCCTGATTAAAGACATTTTGAGTAATCCAGCAACTGTGATTTCTGAGGATGATACTGAGGCTGGAGCAATAACAGATCAAGTGAAACCGACCTTCGTTGATATTACTGATGAAGTGAATATTGATATAGATAGCTTGCTTGAATAGACAAAATAGTTTTTAGAAAATTTTATGATCTCTATTGTCAACGGTTTACGCATTTCAGCAACAAATTTAGCTGCTTTAAAAAGTGGTGAAGTCGTTGGCGCTTTTTCTAAAACATATCTTGCTCCTGACAAGTCATTTGCTCTTTATCCTGATTTACAAACTGAAAGCTCAGATTTAGTAACTGTCGATCTTTGGGCAGAATGCAAAAGCTGTGAAAACATTGATATTACTTTTGGTATGTCAGAACTTTCACAGCTAACAGCATTATCTATCGAAGAATTAGAATCAATCTTTCAACAACGTGCAAGCATATTTTTATTAGTTTTGCGCGTTTATAAACTGCCTAACCCGATTCAAGTTCAGAATCAATCAACAGGAAATTTTGTCCCTTTACCTGAGACAGTTACTATTTTCGAGAAGATTCCTATTCTTGATGATGAACAATTTCAAGAAGTTCAAGATCGATCCAAACCCTTAGACTTAACAATCGATCCTGAGCCACCCTCAGATTCTTTTGGAGAAGATGATAACTTTATAATAATAAACCCTAACCCACTAACCCCGACACCGCCGATTCCCCCGTTAACAAACAGTCCAGACATTAATGATTTAAGCTGGATACAAACGATTTCAACTTTAGGCGATCGCAGTATTGAGACAGATACAGGTAAAAATAATTGGCAAGCAGGTACAGATTTTGAAAATATTGTAAAAAAAGGCTTAGAGTTTTTGGGGTTTACAGTTGATTATGCTCATAAAGGCGGCGCAGGTGGATTAGATCTGCTATGTTTGGAACCATATGCTTTATTTGGAGAATGTAAAGCAGGGAAGAAAGTCCCTAATGATACAGCCGTACAACTGCTTAACTTAGGAACTTTAAGAAGGAAAGATCTATTTCCAGAAGCAGTCAAGTTAATAATTGGTGCTGGTAAATTAACGCCTCAACTTGAAGAAGCAGCAAAAGTTCATGGGATGGCAATTATTAATGCTGTGACATTACAAAAACTAGTCGAGTTAAAATCTAAATATTTAGGCTCCGTTAATTTAATCGAGCTTAGAAAATATTTTGTTAGCGGTCAAAGCAACCAAGAAATTGACAAATATATTGACAAAGTAACCAACGAAATAAAATTGCGATCTCATATTATTAACCTAGCAAAAAAAGCTAATAGAGAATTTGGAATTGAGTATTTGTCTGGTGTTTACGATAGTTCAGACCATCCCAAACCTCTAGAGGAGAAAGAACTGTATGAAATATTAATTGAGCTTTCTTCACCATTGGCGGGATATTTGGGAAGAGATAAGAGTGATGGAGGAAAAGGCGATCGCTTTTACTACTTACGAGACTTACCGATTTAAAAAATTACTCAATATATGCTCATGCCTATGATTCAAGATATTCAAACCAAAATTGCCAGCGAACAGTTTGAGCTTTCTAAACACGCCGTCGATCAATCTATTATTCGTCAGATTCGCCTGCATGAAATTGTAGAAGCGATCGCTAACGGTCAAATCATCGAAGACTATCCCAATGACAAATACGCTCCTAGCTGCCTCATTTGTGGCATAACTCAAACTGGTAGAACAATTCATATCCAAAGCAGCTATCCCAGCCGCCCATTGGTTAAAATTATCACAGTATACGAACCCGATCCAAATAAATGGAATAACAACTTCACAGTAAGGAGAACAAACAATGAATAATGATCAAGAACAACTTATCGAAAAGCGCGTAACTTACTCGTTAGAACTAAACGGCAAATTCATCCTAATTGAGAACGTTCCTGCTCGCGTAAACGAAGAAACAGGAGAACAATTTTTTGCTCCATCAACCGTGGCACTTTTGCAACAAATTATTTTGGACGATCAAAAACCAAAGCGCGTAATTCAAACACCTGTTTATAGCTACGCCGCCTAATCTAAAGCCTGATTTTTTCGCCATTGGCGGGATATTTGGGAAGAGTTAAGGGTAATGGAGAAAAAGGCGATCGCTTTTACTACCTGCGAGACCTGCCATCTAATTAAAATTAAACAAAACACAGGAGTACAAACAATGCTTATAGTCAATCAATCCGTTCAAGAGGTTTATATTGAAATCACTCGTAAACTGCCGCCAAATGCCCGATTACAACTAGCTGCCCTCATTTTAAATGGATTAACTAACCTTGATAAAAATATCATTGATGATAGTGACACTTGGACAGAAGAAGATCAGTTAGAAATAGCTGCCTTTTCTATGCAAAACTTCACCCAAGACATTTTTGAAGAAGAGGCGATCGCATCATGAATCTTAAATCTGGTGATATTATTACCGATGATTTTCCTGCTGTAACAGGTGTCAAACGCCGTCCTGCTGTTATTCTATCCTCGCAAACCTATCATAATATTCGTCCTGACATAATAATTGGACTGATAACAACCCAGACAAAAAGAATTAAACGATCTTTGTTAAGCAATGTTAAAGAGAGTGGAATCGAGCTTTCTTCACCATTGGCGGGATATTTGGGAAGAGTTAAGGGTGATGGAGAAAAAGGCGATCGCTTTTATTACTTACGAGACTTATTGATACGATAATAAGTGACATTTACCAAAAACGTTAAAATCATCTACGCTAGTCTACTAAAACAGACCAACTGGAGTAAAACTATGCTATTGCAAGAACTTAAAAATCAGGTGCGTAAATTGCCTGTAAGCGATCGCCTAGAACTTATGCGCTCTATCATCGATTCGATTCAAGAAACTCCAATTTCAAAACCTACGCGAACCCAAGCAATCAGCCGCATGAAAGGTTTACTCAAAACTAGTCAGCCATCCCCGACCGATGCTGAAGTCGGAGCAATGTTAGAACAGCATCGCATGGAGAAATACCTCTAATGAAAGTTCTTGTTGACACAAATGTTCTACTTGATTTTTTGTTAGAAAGAGAACCTTTTAAAAAGGATGCAGAAGAACTGTTTGCCGCGATCGACTCTGGACAAATCATTGGCTATGTGACCGCTACAACCCTGACCGATATTTTCTACATTGCTCGTAAACATACTCGCAGCCTAGAACTCGCAAGAGAAGCAGTTTCCAGTACCTTAGAAACCATGACTATTTGTCCAATCAATCGAAATGTCTTAGAGGCAGCATTTACATCTGGCTTAACAGATTTTGAAGATGCTGTCCAAATTTATAGTGCGATCGCTCAAAACTTAGATGCAATAGTAACCCGTGATGCTAAAGGATTTGTAAGTTCAACTATCCCTGTATACTCTGTTCAAGAATTACTAAAGAGATTGTGAAATGCTAAAGGCGGGATACTTGGGAAGAGATAAGAGTGATGGAGAAACAGGCGATCGCTTTTATTATTTACGAGATTTATCAATCTGAATTGTTAATCTGGTGACTGGATAGGCGATCGCTGAATTTCGGGTAGTGTTTCAGACTTGTTGGGGGAGCAAATAAAACCCAGAAGTTAGGAACAATAGCTGGCTTGTTTTTGCACTTTTTATCGGATTTTCTAATCCAACAAGTTTGAAACACTATCAACTAATCGACCCTGATGAAAGAAATTTCACGGAAGATCCTTCTCGTGAAGATGAAGAGGGTTGAGCATTTGCGGATCGAGATTTTGGTGGGGAGTTGAGAGATGTTCGCGCAAATGCTCAACCCCTACGTTTTTTTGTGATGTGTGTTTGATCGATTAAAATGTAAAAGATCTCTTATCCCTAAAAAAATATGATCGCGGCTAGAGAAAACTTTCCTCAACTCACACCTAAGGAATACTTTACTTAGGAAGAAAAGCAACTACATAAGCATGAATATATTGAAGGACAAGTCTATGCCATGAGTGGCGACAGTGTTAATCATGGACGTATTGCCATTCGATTTACTTCCATGTTTGATTCTCACCTAGAGGGTAGTAGCTGCATTGTTGGGAACTCTGACGTTAAAGTAAAAATCGTCAAAACCCAAAACTACACCTATCCCGATGTCAGCGTCACCTGCGACGATCGCGACAAAGCCACCACTCAATACATTACCTATCCATCCCTAATTGTCGAGGTTTTATCACCTAGTACCGAAGCCTACGATCGCGGCAGTAAATTTCGACTATATGCCAATAATCCTGTATTGCAGGACTATCTATTAGTTAGTTCTACTAGCATTAAAATAGATCTCTATCACAAAAAAGATAATAAAAGATAATAGTGAATGGATAATTGTTACAGGGCTTTGCGCTCAAAACCAAACCAAGAAAATGTTTAAAAGTGTTGCGAAGCAACACTTTTAAACATTTTCTTGTAGTTCTTTTGATCGAAAATTGCTGTAACTATAAAGAAGAGGACATGATCGAGCTAAAGAGCATCAATCTCACCTTTGCGATCGCCCAAATTTATCGAGGACTAGTACTGACAAATGACAATGAGATTAGCCAAGAGGGTTGAGCATCTGCGCGATCGCAATTTTGGTGAGAAGTTGAAAAATAATGGTTCAATGGGTAATAACCATCAACTATAGGAACATTTCTCATCGTGGCGATCGCAAACCAGTACGGCTATTACACCGAAGATTATCGCGAATTTGTGATTACAGATCCGCGCACCCCGCGCCCTTGGTTTAACTATATGTGGAACAGCCAATATGCAGGGCTAATTTCCCATACAGGTGGCGGCTTTAGCTTTTTGGAATCGCCCCGTGACAACCGTATTAGCCGTATGCGCTATAACTGCCTGCCTTGGGATCGTCCAGGACGCTATGTGATGGTCAAAGATACTGCAACGGGCGCATATTGGTCACTGAGTTGGTCGCCTACGATTGATTTAAACTATGACTTCTATGAATGTCGGCATGGTCAAGGCTACACCAAAATCACCACCGAGATTAACGGAATTCGTGGCGAAATTACTTATTTCGTTCCCACCGATACTAATGCTGAAATTTGGCGCGTGAAGTTAACGGAACTATCGGGACAGGCGCGAGATTTAGAGATTTATTCTTTTTTAGAATTGCTCATGGGGAATGCTCTCAACGATCAGATCAATCAACCGAATGATAAGCATTTCACCGATATTCATTTTGATAAAGATCTACAAGCATTGGTCGCTACGCGCCGCTATTGGGTTTTGAATAA
Organism: Pseudanabaena sp. UBA1465; assembly: GCA_002325645.1. Classification (GTDB taxonomy): domain Bacteria; phylum Cyanobacteriota; class Cyanobacteriia; order Pseudanabaenales; family Pseudanabaenaceae; genus Pseudanabaena. The sequence goes on along the minus strand of DCSN01000258.1, from coordinate 12,387 downwards.
AGGCGTTTCCGTTAAACAACCCAATATTGATTGGAAGTATCAAATTTATTTCTCGCAAAGTTTGCCCATTTCAGGTTTTGATAGCAGTTTAGATACTTTTATCGGTAGATGGCGATCGGAATCAAATCCTGTGGCTGTGGAAACAGGCGTGATGAAAAACACAGAAATCACGGCTGGCGATCCTGTGGTAGCTTTGCAGTCGAAGATTAATTTGGCGGCGAATAGTTCTATTGATTTTGCCGTGACTTTGGAGATTGCTCCAAAGGGAGAAAGTCCCACCCTCACCCCCAGCCCCTCTCCCGCAGGAGAGGGGAGTAAGATTATTGAAATAGTTGATAACTATTTCAATAATTTAAGACAAAAATGGGATCAGCACTTGTCCTGTGTGCAGGTGCAAACACCCGATGCAGCCTTTAATGCGATGATCAATGTCTGGAATCAGTATCAGGCGGCTGTTACTTTTGATATGGCGCGAAATTCGGGATACTATCACGGTGGATTGCTGTTTGGGACAGGGATGCGCGATCGCTTCCAAGATATTCTGGGTGTGGTCATGGTCGATCCTGAGCGAGTGCGGGAGAGATTAATTAAAGCGCTCAACTTCCAATTTAAGGATGGTTCGACTTTACATAATTATTTTGTGCTAACCAACACAGGTGAACGCACTAACCATTCCGATACGCCTTTGTGGATTCCCTTTGGCATTGTCGAATATCTTAAGGAAACGGGAGACTTTTCGATTTTAGCAGAAATGGTTCCTTACCATGATGATACTTCAGGCACAGTCTATGAGCATTTGGTGAGAGCGCTAGACTTTGCGATCGCTAATACAGGCGATCGCGGAATGCCGCGTATTTTCACAGGTGATTGGAATGACACCCTCGATCATGTGGGTTCACAGGGTAAGGGCGAAACCACTTGGGGCGCTTTCTTCTTGGGCTATGTGTTGAATAAATCATTGCCTGTCTGCGAACATCAAGGCGATCGCGAAGCTCTCGATAGATTCCAAAAATTCTATGAACATCTGCGCCAAGTGACTAACGATATCTGTTGGGATGGTGACTGGTATTTACGCGCCTTCCGTGATAATGGCGAACCGATTGGTGTATCGAGTGCTAGTCAGGGCAAAATCTTTTTGAACGCGCAATCATGGGCAGTGATTTCGGAACTCGCGCCGAAAGAACGAGCCGATAAAGCAATGTCCAGTAGTCGCGAATATTTGGCTACCCCCTTTGGGATGCAGATTGTCGCGCCGCCCTTTACGGAAATTGATGATACGGTCGGATTAATTAGCCGTTGCGTTGCGGGTAAAAAAGAAAATGGCGCAGTATTCAACCATGCTTCCTCATGGTTTGTGTTGGCTTCGATTCTTAATGGTGATGTGGAATTTGGATGGGAAATCTATCGCCGCATGATGCCGATTAATTCCTCACAGGCGACTGATGCGAAATGCGATCGCTTTGAAACGGAGCCGTATGTTTATCCTGAATATGTAACCAGTCCCGATCACGAAACCCAAGGTCAGGCAAGCCATTCATGGCTCACAGGCACTGCCGTTTGGATGTTACGCATTGGCATCGATTATATTTTAGGATTCCAGCCCACCTTTGACGGCATGATCATCGATCCCAAAATTCCTGGGTCATGGTCTGGCTTTACGGCTCAGCGCAAGTTTCGCGGTAAGCTTCTCTCGCTGACGGTGACTAATCATAGTGAGGTCAAACAGATGACGGTTAATGGTGAAGTCGTTACAGAGAAGTTGATTGATCTTGCTAAATATGCGGGTGAAGAGATTGCGATCGCAGTTTGTCTATAGCCTTCCAAAAGCAAATGCTGATGTCCCCGCGTAGCGTGTGACATCAGCATCATAAAATAAAAGCCGCGCATTGCGCGGCTTTTATTTTTTAAGAAATACAAGTTAGACAGAGACAGTTTGCCATTCTAGATGCTCTAGAGTATGAGAACGCTCTAGCGCACGCTCGAAACTATCAAGTTTAGGTTCAATGAAGAAAGGTTCGCCAACATAACCTTGAACAGCTTCTTGAGTCTTCAAGCCATTGCCTGTGATGTAGACGACAGTGGTTTCTTCGGGGTCAATCTTGCCAGCTTCTACTAACTTCTTGAGGACAGCGATCGTAGTGCCGCCAGCAGTTTCGGTGAAAATGCCTTCGGTTTCGGCAAGTAACTTCATCGCTTGAATGATTTCATCATCATTCACCGATTCGATATTGCCGTTGGTCTTGTGAGCAATGTCGATCGCGTAAATACCATCAGCAGGATTACCGATCGCCAAACTCTTGGCAATGGTCTTAGGCTTAACGGGAGTGATGAAGTCGCGACCCTCTTTGTAAGCGGCAGCGATCGGGGAACAACCTTCCGCCTGTGCGCCACTGAAGCGAACTGCCTTATCATCGACTAAGCCCACCTTTACAAATTCGTTGAAACCTTTGTAAATCTTGGTGAACAGAGAACCAGAAGCCAGAGGCGCGACGATGTGATCGGGTAACTTCCAGCCAAGTTGTTCGACAACTTCGTAGGCGAGGGTCTTGGAACCTTCAGAATAGTAAGGACGCAGGTTAATGTTTACAAAGCCCCAACCGTGAGTATTGGCAACTTCTGAGCAAAGGCGGTTTACTTGGTCGTAGTTACCATGCACGGAGAAAACCTTAGGATTATAAATGGTTGTACCGAGGACTTTACCCGCTTCGAGGTCAGAGGGAATGAACACACAACACTCTAAGCCTGCATGGGCGGCGATCGCGGCGGTGGAGTTGGCAAGATTGCCAGTACTAGCACAGGCTACGGTGGTAAAACCAAGCTCGACAGCACGACTGAGGGCTACAGAAACCACACGATCCTTGAAGCTCAAGGTGGGCATATTCACAGCATCATTTTTAATGTAGAGATTTTTGATGCCGAGACGCTTAGCAAGGCGATTTGCCTTGAGTAAGGGAGTCATACCAGTGGATACGTCAATATAGTTTTCAGTTTTGACGGGTAGAAAATCACGATAGCGCCAGATCGAGAGGGGGCCAGCTTGAATGGTTTCACGGCTGACTCTAGCAGCGATCGCATCGTAGTTATAGGCAACTTCGAGAGGACCAAAGCACAGTTCACAAACGTGCATCGCCTTAGCTTCGTACTCTGCACCACACTCTTTGCATTTGAGATTAGTAAAGGTATCAACGCGCTCGCTGGTGTAAGGAGTAGCAATGGTTGCAGTCATGTTCTTGGGCTTCCTTTTAGTCGCTAAAAGTTTTTCTAATTTTTTGATTGTAATGAACCTTAACACATGGGTTTGTAGTCGTCAAATATAGCAGACTAATTTAGTCGGGTATAGTGAAAGCAATACAATAAGAGGGTTATGGCGTATTTGGGGTTCAAGCTTGAAAGAATAGTCAAGCTATACCCTGAGTGATAGATTTGCGTGGGTTTTGTTTTAGGGACTCACGTTAAACTAAAGCCCCAATTTTTGGTGGCGCGGCAAAGCCGCGTCACCAAAAAAACTCTGGAAATTACGCTTTGCGTGGTTTATCTCTTGCTGCTGTAATTTCTAAAACACACTTACAGCGCAATAGGTGATAGCTTAAAAAAAGTTCACGCCTATCATGACTATGGAATTTCTATTACTGAGTAGTTCACCATAGTTATAGAAGATTATTTCGCCCGCGTGGCGGGCGAAATAATCTTCTAGGTTTTAAGTTACCTCCTTAATCCAGAGAAGACATCTCTATGTATCGATTTCAGGTAAAGGCTCCCACCCAAGATGGGGAAATGATTGCTATAGTTGGCTCCATTCCGCAATTAGGAGCATGGGATATTAAGCAATATCTACCTTTGAGTACATCAGGCGATCGCTATCCTATTTGGTCTATGGATATTGCTATTGATCCCTCAATCTTTAGCAATCCTCAAGATCAGATTAAATACAAATATGTACGGATTGCCGCTAATGGAAAAGTGCAATGGGAGTCTGATCATGGCGAAAATCGATGGGTTCCCATTGAACCAGAGCATATCAATTCGATAAACTCTACAGTCATTGTTGATGATGGCTCCTTTGGATCTATTCATCCATACCCCTATGGATACCTTGAGAAAGCGATCGCCTCCAATCCTGACATTTCCAATCCTGACATTTCCAATCCTGACATTTCCAATCCTGACACCTCAAATACACCAAGTGGAATCAAGGTGCTAGTTATCGGTAGCTCGGTTGCGATGGGCTGTAGTGCTTGGCTGCTAAAGGGATGGGCTAGTCATCTAGAACAAGCATTACAGGAGAAATATGGACATCAACTAATTAATCGATCGCAACTGGGTGCAAATGTTACCAGTACCATCAGCAGATTCTCATCAATAGTTGTGCCAGAGAAGCCCGATGTCGTGATTATTGCTCTTTCCCTTGGCAATGAAGGCTTAGCCTACAGCCGACCCCATGATCGCCGCGCAGTGCAACGTCGCTTTGAGAGTGGATTATTGCAACTGATCAAAATGACTCAAGATTTGGGGGCAGTCCCAATCATTGGTGGGCTATATCCCCATGCAGACTACAATCCAGAGCATAATTGGTTATTGCGTGACACCCATCATCGGATGCAAAGTTGGGGAGTGCCTATACTTGATTGGCTAGATATTCTCGACAATGGCTATGGTGGCTGGAAAACTGATATTTCTCTAGATGTATCCCATCCCAACACCGTAGGACATCGCCTTATGTTTGAGGCGATTAATTTGGATTTGTTTAATATTGCTCGCGATCGCCGCCTATCAGATCAATCTGCTTCAGTACAGAACAAAAAGATCGAAGAAGTTTCTGTTTACGAAGACAAATATGGATTTAAGATATTTGCCTGTCCTGAAGCGCAAACCCTAAGAATTATTAACCAGTCTGAACATTCCTACGATATTACCCCCACTTGGAGTGAATTGCAGGCAGCTTTAAAGCGTAAGTCTGAATTAATATCTGGAACCTATATTTCTAAAAATGATGAATTAGGAAGCCTACCATTATTGAGCATTGGTGTTAATGGTTCCATTGAGAATACTGTCACAATCCCTGCTGGTGTAGATTTACAATACTGTTCTGCGCTCAAATTCTTTGCTCCTCAAAACTCTGAAATCCTCTATTATGATGGGTATTTAGGAATTCTCAAGGAAGATGATCGCACGATTCGGATTATTAACGAATCGAGTGAGGAATATAACATTCACCCGATGTGGAAAGAAATTCGGGCGGCTCTAGCGGCAATGCCTGCGGCGGTATATCACGATCCCGCCAATCCTGACATCCCTTTTCGGACAATGATTATCGGCGATCGCGGTTTAGAGAGTCGCGTCAAAGCCCCTGCCAAATCAACGCTACTACTCAAATATAAGTGTAATTTGTCAGAACTAAATCGGATTGCAATTTTGCCCCTAGGCGATCGCTGCGCCGCCCGAATGCTTTTATATAAAATGGAATATGATGGACCCGCATTTCCCTTTGATTTAACTCGTTCCACAAATCTAGGCGATGTTACTGATTTAGTAGTCAATGACTTCCAAGATATGTGGAACCCTGACTATCTAAATTATAGTCCCACTGAGCGCCGTATTTATCATTCCAAATGGTCGGGCTTGTCCTTTGCTCATGAAGTGGAAGATACCGATGATCCGATTAACAATATGCAGCCTATTCATGAACGGATGCGGGTTCGCTATTCGGCGCGTGCCAAAAGGTTCTTATACACCCTTAAACATAGTGATGAAATCCTCTTCATTCGTACTGGCGTGACCAATCGCGACTATGTTCTCGATTTAATTGACAAGCTTACAATTAAATGTGAGGGTAAACCCTTTCGCGTATTATTAATCTCTAAGCAAGCACCCGATGAGTTTGCCGATATCCCTCATTTACTTCATTATGATTTGCACTTCAGTCCAGACTGGATGTATGACAGCCTCGACTATTGGATGGAATGCACACAAACAATGAAAGAGATTTTAGAGTCTCTAGGTATATCTAGTCAAAATTTATTTTGGTGTCCTCCCAATCTAAACTAAGAGAATCGGCGCATCGCGCCGATTCTCTTTTTAAACTTGTAAATGTAACAGCTTGTATAGAGAAAGCCCAAAAACAAATAAATTTCGCTATTGTGGAAATAGCTGAGTTTAAATTTAGACAAATGTTAATTGAACGCCCTAACCATAAAGAATTAACGCCTGACGAGATCCAAAGTTTACAAAAACTTCGGGTCGTGATTGATCAAGCGATCGCTGATGGCAGAGTCTCTAAATATGAAATGGATCTGATTGAACGTACGATTAAATCTGACAATAAGGTTTTGGTGGAAGAAGTAGTCATGGTGCGGCAACTGATCCGCGACAAACTCGATAGTGGCTTACTTACCCAAGAATGGGATAAATAGAACGCAAAGCGTTATATTTGATTTGTAAGATCTATCAAACAGCGATCGCAAATAAGAAAAATGAATGGGCTGAAGGGACAAATGAGTAGGATTAAGCAAATCAATCGTCTGCAAGCACAAATTATTAAGGCAAATGCTAACGCTCAGGTCAATAATAAAGAACAAGTTGAGCTTTGTGTGGTGGCGGCTTTTTATCATTTTACCGACTTGCCTGATTATGAAGCGATGCGGACTCCACTCAAGGAATTTTGTGATGCTTATCTACTCAAAGGCACAATCCTTCTCGCCAAAGAAGGACTTAACTCAACGATCGCGGGTAGCCGTGAAGCGATCGATGCTCTGCTGAGTCATTTGCGTAGCGATCGCCGTCTTCAGGATTTAGAGCATAAGGAATCCTACTGCCAAGGTATTCCATTCCAACGGATGAAAGTAAGGCTCAAAAAAGAGATCGTCACCTTAGGAGTCCCAGATATTGATCCTCGTTATCGTGTTGGTAAGTATATCGATCCGAAGGATTGGAATGATTTGATTGCTGACCCTGACGTAATCTTAATCGATACACGCAATGACTATGAAGTAGAATTTGGCACATTTCAAGGAGCCGTTAATCCCCATATTGATACCTTTGGCGAATTTCCTCACTATGTACAGGAGCAATTAAATCCTGAGAAGCACCAAAAGGTAGCAATGTTCTGCACGGGTGGAATTCGTTGCGAAAAAGCCAGTGCCTATATGCTATCTCAAGGTTTTTCTGAGGTTTATCACCTCAAGGGTGGCATTCTCAAATATTTAGAAGAAGTTCCACCAGAAGAAAGTGTTTGGGAAGGTGAATGTTTTGTCTTTGACGATCGCGTTAGCCTTAATTCCATCTAGATCAATTATTGCGCTGCCTGCGTAGTGGTTGGCGCAATAATTATCTGAAAATTAACTTGCTATCAGGTTAACGAGGTGTCAAAATATTAGAAATTAGAATAAACAAGTATGCTCGGCAAGACCCTGACTGGGCGCTATAAAATCGTCAAACAACTTGGCGGCGGCGGTTTTAGCCACACATTTATTGCTGAAGATGGATATTTGCCTGATCGACCTTCCTGTGTGATCAAGCAACTTAAGCCTGTGTCATCCCAAATAGAAGTATTAGAAATATCGCGAGAACTCTTTGATCAAGAGGCTAAAGTACTATACCGATTGGGTAAACATGATTGTATTCCTAGCTTATTGGCGCACTTTGAAGAAGATGAAGAATTTTTTCTGGCCCAAGAATTAATTGAGGGCGAGGTTTTAACTCAAGAAATTAAACGCGGGGCTTGTTTAGGGGAACAGTATACGATTGAATTTTTGACAGATATTTTAACAACTCTGGACTTTGTGCATTGTCAGCAGGTGATCCATCGTGATATTAAGCCCAGTAACTTAATTCGTCGCGCCAGCGATCGCAAAATCGTCTTAATTGATTTTGGCGCAGTTAAGGAAGTTAGCACTCAACCCATTAGCCAACTAGGTCACACTTCTAGCCTTGTGATTGGTTCCCCCGGATATATGCCCAATGAGCAATATAGCGGTAAAACTATGTTTGCCAGTGATATCTACGCGATCGGCATAATTGCGATTCAAGCTTTAACAGGACTCTCGCCAAATCAAATCCCCGAAGATCCGATTACCAGTGAGTTTCGCTGGCGCGATCGCACCAAAGCCACACCAACCTTAGCCGATGTAATCGATAAAATGGTGCGCTTCGATTTTCGTCAGCGCTATCAATCAGCAAATGAAGTATTAGCCGCCTTACAACCTTTACTTAGCAAATCCCTTGCTCAAACCATTTTTAGTGTAGTTACACCATCGCTACTCGAAGATATTCCTCTCATCCCAGATAAGCGGAATTCTAATTCTCAAAATTCTAATCTTCAAAGTATAGTTAAAAGTCCCACTGATATTCTCATTGAAAATATCTCTGATGATTTGGAAATGAGCGCAGATCCCGTTAGAGCTAAGAAGTTAATCTGTTTAGTCTGTACTGGCATTTTAGAAAATGATTTACACCGTTTAGATAACTTTAATTTTGGAGAATTACTTCAAGATTTATACCAGCAATATCCCACATTAGAATCTTTAAAAGAGAATCTTGTAAAATCAGTAAAAACGATCGCTGTGCCAAAACAACGCCAGTATTTAATCGTTGCTAAAATTGTCTTCAACGTAGTTTCTGCCCTATATAAACAAGAAGCAGTACCAGAAATTTCATCTAATAATTCTTCGCAAAATATTTCCAGTTCTCAGGCATCTAGCGTCCCTATTTCCTATCAAGTCAGTAATCTAGTTGTCAATGCTGCATCAGCACAAATTGTTACTCCATTAGAGAATTCCCCAGCCTATCAAAATACTTTAGAAGAAGTGTCTAACGAATTTCTAGATCAAGAACTTGCTCCATCTCAAGGCTATTCCAACTTCACTGAAGATGAGTTTTTATCCGTTGATAGTGATCCTAGTCAAAACTCTGATATTTATGCTTGGGTTGCCCATGATATTGATACAGATGCTCAACAGATGCGGTTAAAAAAGCTACTCTTATATACCTATCAAGATGTTTGGGAAAGTGATTTGAGGCAATTAAATAGCGTACATTGGGCGGATCTCCTTAAGGAATTAGTTTCCTTTATGCCTACTTTCCCCCAACTAGTATCCTTAGTTCAAGAAGCAGTGCAAAGAGTTTCTAAGCCCACAGAATATTTAGTAATCGGTAAAATGTTACTTGGTAAATTAGAGCGACTCTATTCTGATACGGCCTATATAAATTCTGAGGCGATCGCGCCGCCTGTATTACCTACTCCTCAACCTAGCCCAGCCATTGCTAACTTAAACACTCAGAAATCCAGCAAAGTTCCCTTTGATCCCCAAATTGCCAATGATCTGTTTGACCTGCGCTTAGAATTAATGCGGTTTACCAATTCGATGCGAACTAAGATTTTGCTGTTTTCTTGCCTTTATTATCCATTCAATCCCGATCGCGATAACTGGCAAGATTTACGCACCCATGCTTTAGATGGACTACTGCGCCAACTATTCTATGCTCATCCTACCTTTGAAAAAGTAGAACAGTTACTATGGCAAACAGCGCGATCGCTGAATGAAGCAAGTGCGTATGAGCAATCTGCTAATTACATTCTCCAAGTGATTAAGACTTTGTACGATCAACTTGAATTTAAATCCATGGGTCATCCTGCGGAGGGTAACTTCTCACCCTCTGAAGATACTGATTTCACTCAACCAAGTGCCATTTTTCTGAATAATGATGATACTTGCCAATTTGCATAATTTATTCACTCTCTATCCTCTATACCTCGATTGCTTGAAAAGCGCTATAATGCCACTTATGCTAGGTAAGCTACTCGATCGCAGATACCGAATTATTAAAGAATTGGCAGAAGGAGGATTTTCGCAAACTTACCTTGCTGAAGACACTCGCTTACCCAAAAATCCTAAATG
>DCSN01000258.1:519-2367 GCA_002325645.1 Pseudanabaena sp. UBA1465 | reverse complement strand
TTACAAGAATTGGGAAGACATGATCGTATTCCTCAACTTTACGCCTATTTTCAAGAGAACAAAGAATTTTATATAGTTCAGGAATATATAGCGGGACACTCTCTCAGCACGGAAATGGCTCCAGGCAGCCAAATGGCAGAGGCGAGAGTTGCTCAAATGGTTAAGGAGATTTTAGAAATCCTTCAATTTGTGCATCAATACAATGTCATTCATCGAGATATTAAGCCTAGTAATTTAATTCGTCGTCATAGCGATGGCAAGCTAGTGCTGATCGACTTTGGGACGGTGAAACAAGTGCAAATGGAAGTTGCTAACGCCCACCACAAGGCAAGAGTAACCTTACCCATTGGCACGCCTGGGTATATGTCCTATGAACAAGAGCGTGGTCAATCTGTATCAAATAGTGACATCTATTCCCTAGGCATGGTGGCTCTACAAGCATTGACAGGCAAACATCCTAGTCAATTTCCTAGGGATCGTGATCATGAGATTGTCTGGCGCAACTACGCTAAGGTTAGCCGCGAATTTGCTATGGTTTTAGATCGAATGATTCGATGTGATTTCCGCGATCGCTATCAGACTGTAGATGAAGTTCTCAAAGACATCGCCAAACTACCTAAATTAAGTACGGCTTCACCCCGCATTACCGATGATCGTGAGGTCAAGCCAAATCTTTTACTACCATCAGCGATCGCCTTATTAGTTGTATCTGCGGGTATTTATCTATTTAATCTAGGTTGGAATCCTTTTAAAAATATAGCCATTACTCCTAGCACTAACCCTATTTCTAGTCCGTCTACACCTCTTGCATCTCCGCAAACTACTGCTAATCCAGATCTGAATCTAGATCCCAAGCCAGATCAAGATCGAAAAGTTAGCTACGCTCAACTGAGTAGCTATCTCAAAGAAAAGAACTGGAAAGCTGCGGATAATGAAACTTATTTATTACTTCTAAAAGCGGCTGGCAAACAATCCTATAATGATGGAACCTTCCATCCTGATGAATTTAATCGCGTTACCTGTGCTGATTTAGTCCTAATCGATCAGTTATGGACACAGGAAAGTAATGGTAAACAGGGACTAACCGCGCAAAAAAAGATCTACGACGGAACTACAAAAGATATTCGCAAAACCTATGAAGCGATGGGATGGATTAATCCATCTGGCGATCTGGCGATCGAAACTGCTTACAATCGACAAACTTCACGCTGGGAATATATTCAAGGTCGTCAACCTAATTTCAAATCTCCTCCTGTTGGACATTTCCCATTTTTGTTACGCGATCCATCCAGCAAGAATCTAGAAAAGATAGTGACCCTATATCGTTGTTCTTCATGAATTTCTAAGAATCTTGAAAAAGTTCGCCTCGTAAGCTTTTTCAAGATTCTCAGGCTAATCGATTTTGTCGCCTTCTATTTAATTGAAAACTAGCTTATCATCTTCCACGGTGATACAAATTGTGTGACCTTCCGCAAATGTGCCTTCGAGAATTTTGGTAGCGATCGGATTTTCGATTTCCCTTTGAATCGCACGCTTCAGAGGACGCGCACCATAGGAAGGATCGTAACCAACAGCCGCAATATAATCCTTGGCTTCTTCGCTGAGATTAAGGGAAATCTTGCGATCGCTTAATCTATTTTCAATCCGTTTAATCTGCAAGGTAGCGATCGAGCGAATCTCGTTACGGCGCAGAGCGTGAAAGATTACCGTCTCATCAATCCGATTCAGAAATTCAGGGCGGAAATGATTGCGGAGAACATCAAGGACTTTATCGCGCATTTCATCGTATTTTGAGTCGCCATCAAGATCAGGAGGCAAATCTTTAGATACTTCGAGAATGCGATCGCT
>DCSN01000258.1:0-425 GCA_002325645.1 Pseudanabaena sp. UBA1465 | reverse complement strand
CCTTGACTATCGGTAATGCGCCCATCATCTAACACTTGCAAGAGAATGTTAAATACATCAGGGTGAGCCTTTTCGACTTCATCGAAAAGCACTACCGAATAAGGATGGCGGCGCACGGCTTCCGAGAACTGTCCGCCTTCCTCATAGCCCACATAACCAGGGGGCGCACCGATTAAGCGCGATACGGAATGTTTTTCCATATATTCCGACATATCAATGCGAACCATTGAGGCATCGGAATCAAACAGAAATTCGGCAAGGGCGCGAGCCAGTTCGGTTTTACCAACGCCAGTTGGACCCAAAAACAGGAATGAACCGAGGGGACGATTGGGATCGTTCATCCCTGCACGGGCGCGACGAATCGCCGATGCTACCGAGCTTACGGCTTCTTCTTGACCAATCACGCGATCGTGTAAATGGGTTTC
>DCSN01000184.1:1569-10851 GCA_002325645.1 Pseudanabaena sp. UBA1465 | reverse complement strand
GCAAAAACTTTTGTAGCGATCGCTGATGATCTGCAAGTTTTAGGTTATTACACTCTCAGTGCCAGCTTGATCGATCTCCCAGAATCATTTCGCAAACAGGCTAAGCTACCTGATTACCCCAGCCCTGTAGTTTTAATCGGTAAGTTGGCAGTATGTAAAAGTTGTCAGGGTGAAGGCATAGGTCAAGTTCTGATGCGAGATGCTTTTTTGAGAATCATTGAGATTTCTAAAAATATTGGTGTTTGCGGGATTCGTATCGATCCTAGTAACCAGATTAAGCAGGGTTACTATATTCAGAAATGTGGATTTATCCCCTTTGATGAAACTTTATCTGTTTATCTGCCTATTGCAACTGTTAGAGAAGCTCTACGGTAATTAGTTTTTACTTACGGCGATCGCCTATTCATCCCATAATCAGCGATCGCTTCTCAAATAATCAATCAACCAGCGATCGCTTCTCAAATAACCACATCACAAGGCGATCGCTATTTGCCAAAAGTAAAACCGCGATCAATTTAAATGATGTCAAACAAATGCTCAGTTTATGAGATTTTAGCTAAATCGCTACCCAAAATTATGCTTCTACAGATGGAAAACCCTCCGTGGGACTCCAGAAAAGTTTTTTGGTATGTTCTTTTTTTACATGAGCATTAAAGGCTTTAATAGTTAATGCAGCAAGCAGAGTCATGGTCGTAGGTCTAAAAATATGCTCTTCTTTCATAAGAAAATCATACAAGACAAACGATGGACTTTGTGGGTCAGGATTACACTCATCCTTCCAAATACTTTCTAGCTCTGCAAAAAATTCTTCTCCATCGTCTGTAGCTGTATCTAAGATTAGAAGAGCCGCAAATCCTATCGCAGCACTTTTTCTGCCTAATTTTTGAGTCGCATCAAAAGCTGGATATATCACATCTACATATTTTTTGCCATGTAAAGCGATACTTCTCTCAGTGTACTGTCTGTTTGTGAGAATGAACTTATGTTTATTCTCGTTCTCTGTTTCTATCCATGCCTTATGCTGTTTAGCAATAGCTGAAAATAGTGGAGCTTTGGGAAGCCCTTGAAGATTCATCAAATCTGTGACAGTTCTCGGTTTGCCAATATCAATAGTCCCAAAAGCATCTTCTTCTTCGATACCTTTTATGACAAGGGTTTTAAAAGCTTTGCCGCTATTTATACAAGCTGTCAATCGATGTTGTCCATCCAGTAAACGTCCAGACTTAGAAAAAGCAATCGCCTCACCGTTTAACATCCATTCATTGTTCTTTAGGCTGCTGGTGAGCCTTTTGACGTGATCTTTTTTGAGAGGACGATTATCACGATTACATTTTTCAAGAATCTCCCTTGCCAGTTCTGGTGTTATTTCTGCAACGCCAGCTTCAATATTACTTTCAATAAATCTAATTTTTTCCATTTAACTATATATAATTGTTTAACTCATTTTGTAGAAGTAAAACGTTTAACTAGTAATTTAGCTTTGCGTTTAACTAGTAATTTAGCTTTGGCTGACTACTAACTGTCCCTTCCGCCCGTTAAGTATTATATTATCATAAGAATAGGTACTTAAATAGCAAACAATATATGAACAAAAAGCCCCAGAGGCGCTTATATTGCATGATTATGGAGTTAGTTACTAAGCTTTAGACTTTGCCTCGATCGCTTCTAATCGACTCTTAAGCTCCTGATTATCTTTCCGAACTTGATCGAGTTCTTCACACATTTGTTTTAGCCCTGCATCCTTATTGATCACCTTTTTGAACTAGTTGAATTGCTTCATCGGCAGATTGGCGGACTCTGCCATCGGGGGTGGAATCAGATAGCGATCGCCCCTCACATTCACAGAGATTAAAGAGGCGATTCGTTATTTGAGAATCTGATTATTCAAAATCTCTATCCTGCCTTTACCACTAAACCAATACCAGACAAATATTCCACAGGCTTCATACTTGGTATACCACCCTCTCCCCAGTCATATTCAGGCAAATCACGAACCAAATCTGCTTCTAACCAAGATTTAGACTCTATATCATCGGCAGCAAGATTTTCTGTTTTTGATAACTCAGTCGCCAGAAACTGAATAACCCTAAGTTTATCGAAAGAGTTTAGTTTTTGCAGATTAGGCAATAACTCGGTGAAGGTCATAATTGTAAACTTGGAATAACTACTTCCTTTATTTTACTGGCTGGCGATCGCCCCTCACATTCATAGAGATTAAAAAGGCGATCGCCTTAACTAATCGCTCTTGACTTCCTCGGCGCAGGCGCACCACGCAACATACCCTCAGTACTCAGATCCTCATCAAGATCTTCCCAATGAATACCGTAGCCACCACCGCAGACTTCCCAGTTAGCAAGCTGCTCACTAGTTCCATTTAATAACCTCGGATACCACACTAACGGAACTACAATTGTCCGCCCATCCATTAAATCGACAGCGATCGTATCTTCAGTAAAGCTAACATCCTTAACTCTCTCATCCGTCTTAATCGCCAAAGTACTCATACCATGCCTCCAATAATTGTGTTTGATTTTCGATTACCATAGATTGCAATTTTCTTAACTCTTTAGCAGGAAACCCAATATTTTGAGCTAGGCTAACCGACTGCAACCAAAACTTAGCTGTCAAGTTATCGCGATCAATGTGAATATGCGGTGGTTCATTTGGTTCGTGACTGTAAAAATAAAAACGATATGCACCAATCCTTAAAATCGCTGGCATAACTTAAAAATAACACATGGTAATTCTTGGCTAATTAAAATATACCAATATGCGATCGCCCTTTACTTTTACAGAGATTAAAGAGGCGATCGCGCCTAAGCAAATATAGGCTCAGATTTTCGTGCTTCAACATTTTCCTGATATCTACCGCGAATCTGCACATACTCATCTTCCAATAGAAAATCTTTCACCTTCTCATAATCTCGCGCCGCATAAACCACTTGATACCCCTCAGTTGGATCATAAAGTGTATAGCTTCCATCCACATCACCAACCAACATCAACACATAGGGCAGATCGGAACTAGGATCGACCCACATCTCAATAAACTTCCAACTAGATAATTTCGCTTGGTTTTGTGCGTGGAATGACATGATATTCACCCTTAATAATTTTCATTTCTGCAAAATACAACGGCAATCGAGTCCCTGCTAAATCAATTCTATAGCCAATTGCTAAATCAAAATACATCCCATATCGTTCATGACCTCTCACCGTGCCAATAAACTCACCCGACTTAAACAAAGCCTCAGTAACCTCAAGTAAAGTTTGGCGATCATTAAACACATGAGCTTTACCATCTTCCTTCAACAGTTTTAACATCTGCGGCGTATCAGGCAAATGCTTCTGAACGTGCCTTTCTGCTAAATTAAGTCCTCTCGGTGGCTTGCGTTTGTCTCCATCCTCTAGCGGCATAAATTTAAAAATATTGCTGTGAAACAGCCTACCACATCATTTGTATCGATCGCTCTTTACTTTCACAGAAATTACAGAAGCGATCGCCCTATACGATATCTTGCCAAATCCTCATCTGCTGCCAATCAACAGGAAAAATCATTGATTCGATAAACTTTGGCGATCGCCGAACGAGTTTGATAAGGCTTCAAACTGCTATACCATCGGGACAACAATCCAATAGACATAACCTCACAGACAGCCCAAACTGGCGGTAGCTGTTCGTTATAAGTATTTTGTAGATGATGAATAAAAGTCTCTTGTGAGCGATCGACCTCTTGAGATAAAGCCTTCAAATCTCTCTGCCAATAACGAGGATTAAATAGTTGGGAATCAAGATGAGCATGAGGATTGTGCAAAATTGCTAGTTGATATGCCCATTGACTACGCACTGAAACCTCTATACGTTCAATCCCATCCAGCAATAACAGTCGAAGTTCCCGATCAAAAATGTAAAGCTTGAGAACATCTTCAAACTTTGTGTCAGGCTCAAATTGGTGACTTTTATGATCTAACTCAAAAGGTAGCCAATAAGCACTAAGCCGATAGTAGTTAAGATGCTGAAGATAAAAAATTGCTTCCTGCACATCACCGATAATCATGCCTCGTGACTGAAGCAACTGCACCTGCTCTTCAAAAGTTTTAGCGGGTTTAGTGAAATCGCGTGCCACAAATAAATACAGGTAATATCCCTAAAAACTAAGGAACCCGCACAGTTTGAGGGTACTTTCGCATAGCCTTGGCGGGTCTTGTTAAGATCATGATCACACTTTAAATATCAATTGTCAATATTAATTTGATATTCATCGGGATTATAGTTAATCAGCCGATCGCCCTTTACTTTCACAGAGATTAAAGAGGCGATCGCTCTTATTGGCATATAGTATATTTACACTTATTACACTTACTTCAAAAAATCAACCCATCTCAACATCAGCAATCTTTAAAATGTATATGTTGAACGACCTACCAGATTCTGTCTTTGCACCTGAGCCAGACACCCTACCCATACAACGCCTAGAGGCAATGCTAGAAAAAGCATATCCCAAGCTTGTCGGTCTAGACGGTGAAGAAATCATGTTGCCCGACTCCATATATCAAGCCCTTCGGCAAGTTATTCACATGATGGCATCGGGACAAGTTATATCCTTGGTTCCTTATAACTTGCATTTGAGTACGATTCAAGCCTCTGACTTGCTCAATGTTTCACGCCCCTATTTATATAAATTGTTAGATCAAGGCGATATCCCCTATATCAAGGTGGGTACGCATCGCCGCGTCCAGTTTCAAGATTTAATGCAGTACAAAAAGCAGAGAGATACTCAGCGTCATCAAGCTTTGAGTGAACTAACTGAACTTAGTCAAGAGTTGGGATTTTATACACCAGAAGATGACCGCTTAACCGAGGCTATTTCACCGATCGCTTAATTCCTTGTATGGATAACCATGAAGGCGATCGCCATGTTTTAGCGGCGGCTCTGATTGCCAAAGCTCATGTAATCGTCACCGAAAATTTGAAGCACTTTCCCGCAATAGTTCTGAGCCAATATCAAGTTGAAGCCCAAAGTGCCGATCAATTTTTGACCTATCTACATGATTTGTTTCCTCAAGAGATCAGGCAAGTTCTCCAAACTCAGGCAAGTGATTTAAAAAAGCCACCTATGTCGGTTACAGACTTACTCAATGTTTTAAAAACATCTGTGCCAAATTTTGTGAGCAGATTCAACTAAAAAACTTAGGCGATCGCCCTTTACTTTCACAGAGATTAAAGAGGCGATCAGTTACAGTGAAGATATACTTGAACAAAATTGTAAGAGATCAAAAGTATGACTAGCTTACTATTACAAGCATTTGAAAAAGCGCAATCCTTGCCCGAATATCTGCAAGATGAATTTGCTACCCAATTTCTTGAAGACATTGAAAGCGAAATGCGTTGGTTGCAAACCCTGTCTCAACCCCAGCCAAGTAAGCTCGATCAACTTGCCACCAAAGCTCTAAATAACTCACTCAAAGGGAAAACCAAGATTTTAGGTTTCGACCAGCTATGAGATCAGAGTTAGATGAAGAATTTATCAAACTTTTTTGCCCAACTACCCGAACGAGTTCAAAAAGCTGCTCGTAAAAACTATCAACTTTGGCAGCAAGATCCCAATCATCCCAGTTTAGAATTTAAAAAAGTAAACGCCAAACAACCCGTTTATTCGATCAGGGTCGGCATCGGTTGGCGTGCAGTGGGAGTTAAACAAGATAGTCAAACAATTATTTGGTTTTGGATTGGCTCTCATGGTGAATATGACAATTTACTTAGAGAGTTGTAAAGGCTAGCCCTTTACTTTCACCGAGATTACAGAAGCGATCGCGCCTAAACAAAATACTTGGCATTAACAAAACAACAAAAAAGGAACCGCTTAGCGATTCCTTTTTTGTTGTTATCCGTTCTTTATAGAACGGGTTCGACGGGGCTCGAACCCGCAACTTCCGCCGTGACAGGGCGGTGCTCTAACCAATTGAACTACGAACCCAAATTCTTGCTTTTTAAGTAAAGAATTGCTTTCTACTAACTGCTTTACAGATCGTTTTTTGTATTTCTTTATTTAAGCGCTCCTTATTATGTAGATTAAAAGAGCATTTGTCAATACTTCTGCCCATATTTTTTAAAACTTTCTTAGTTATGAGCCTAAAACTGTTTCTATATCAGGTTTTCAAAAAAGTATGCCTATACTTCTATCGCTAGTGTATAGCAATGCAAAACCCCAATCAAAGAAGGCGGCGCATCGCGCTGCCTTCTTTGATTGAGACTTATAGCTACAAAATATCGTAAAAAGCCTGAAAAAGTCATTGCAATTTACCCAGACCATGATATTCTGTCAGCCATTATTTGCCAGCTAAATTTTTCCATTAGGATTTAATTGCTGTAGAGGACTTACATGAATTGCTTTAAGAGCGCAAAAACTAAAGGTGCGAGAACCGCGATCGCCACCACACTTTTAACGCAAATACTCAGTATTGCCTTGCCGACAGCATGGCAAGCGATACCCTCCGCGATCGCTTTACCAGGGCAAACTCCCGATCAAGTCATGGACTGGATTAGAACTAATGCCGCTTTGCGTCCAGAGGCGGGTGAGCGCTTGCTTGTGCGAAAAAGTGATACCCCATCAAGACGTTTTCAATTTCAAGCCAGTGTGGTATTACCGGGGATTGCCGCAATTAAAGGGGGCGATGCGAATTTGATTAGAAGTGAGCAGATCCGCCTTTTTGACATTATCAATGGGGTAACGCGATCGCGTCTAGAGGAGTCACTGCGTTCGATTTATGGACCTGAAATCATGCGAGATTACGCCACAGCAAAACGGGTTTATGCCTATCCCAACGCCGCCATGGTGCAGCGATCGCAAAGCAGGAATGCTTCAGCAATTCTCTGGGCGTTGCAGGGAGAATTGCGCCAAGGTAAAAAATATGGCTATTGGGTAGAATTATTGCAAAATGGTAAGGGCAGCGCTAATTCGGGGCAAATCACCGTATTTGAGTTAGATAGTTTGCCTAAGCTTGAGCAGGAGCTTAGTAAACGAAATAATTTCTAAAATTTCAACTAAAAATCATGAGCAGAACATCTAATAATCCCTATGTGAACAATCGAAAATTCCGCCATATCAGTATGGGCTGGGTTGGTTATTGCGTAAGTATTTCTGGAAAAGATGTGTTTCTATTTATTCCTGAACAGGATCGGATTGCTTGTATTGGCATTCGTGAACTAATCGAAGTTCGTTAAGCGATCGCGCAAAAAAGAGAGTCGGTGCAACGCACCGACTCTCTTTTTTGTGTATTTGTTTATATAGCTGTCGCCACTCATTTTTTGGGCTAATAATGCAAGCGTCGGCAGCTATAGAAACCAGCCGTAACTGTGTAAACCTTTACCGAGAAGATTTACGCCGAGGTAGCAGGTCCATACTACTAATAAGCCGATGCTTGCTAAAATTGCGGGCTTGCGTCCTTGCCAGCCCTTCGTAATGCGCGTATGCAAATAGGCTGCAAAAACTAACCATGTAATCAAAGACCATGTTTCCTTCGGGTCCCAACTCCAATAGGAACCCCATGCCTCATTTGCCCATACGCCGCCAGCGATGATGCCAATGGTGAGCAGGGGAAATCCTAGCCCGATCGCCCGATAACTCAAGTTATCCAACGTTTCCCCAAGGCTGAGGCGGCGCAGGGATAAAGGTTTAGTTTGAGTAGAGATTGCTTCAGCAGTGAGGGTGGCGCTATTGGTGGCGCTATTGGTAATGGCAGAATTTAGAACTTGACCCATCCCCTCAACTGCAAAAGCCGCAAAGGTTTCTGGATTAGAGCTATTGCCAATACTACGCAGATTTGTACCAAAAGAGCTACCTTGCAACACCACCTCTTGACCGCGAGTAACAATCAAGAAGGCGATCGCGAGAATACTGCCCGTCATCAAAGCCGCATAGCTGAGCAACATCACCGTAACGTGCATCATCAACCAATTGGACTTCAAGGCAGGTACAAGGGGTTCTGACATCTGCATTCCTGCGGGTAAGGCAAGAGCAGCAAAGGCGGTGATTCCCATTGCCATCGGTGAAGTAAACGCCCCAATCAAACGTTTAGCATTATCGTTGGCGCTTTGATTGCCAATGCGATCAACGACAAGATGCATGGTAGTGATGCCCCATGCTAGGAAAAATAGTGACTCGTAAAGATTGCTGAGGGGGAAATAGCCTGCATCAATCCAACGCGCTCCCAGTAATGCAGCAATACAAAGATTGGCGATCGCCATGCCCGTATTTCCTAGCGATCGTAGGTAGGGCAGATTTGGAAATGCGACATGCACCCAAAAAACGAGCATAGTTGTGAAAAGGACAGCAAATGAGGTGTTATCCAGTAAGTTCTGAAGCGCGATGAGTTGCATTCAGACAATTCTCCAGCAAATTTTAGAATGTGTTATGGTTTGGTTTTTAAAAGTGCATTTTCTATGCGTTTTTATTGTAAGCGATGTTGATAAGCCTTACCATTTATCGGATCATGCCTAGGTTTGCCCATGCCCTTAAACTACCGCGCTCTACCCGCTTCTTTACCCAATCCTAATGCCCAAGGCGCGATCGTGGCGCTGCATGGATGGGGTGCAAATTGTGATGATTTAATCTCTCTTGCGCCATTGGTCGGACTCCCCAATTATCAATGGATCTGTCCAGAAGCCCCCTTTGATCATCCTATGCCTAATGGCAAAATGTGGTATGACCTTCAAAACCTTGATGCTGAGGGACTAGCCACAAGCTGTGAATTACTCAGTCAATTTCTTGAGGATTTGCCTGCACTGACGGGGCTTCCCCTCAACAAGACATTTTTGTTGGGCTTCTCGCAAGGTGGAGCGATGACTCTTGATGTCGGGCTAGGATTTCCCTTAGCAGGTTTGATTTCGCTAAGTGGATATCTACATATCGCTGAAGAGGAGTTACAGGAATTTGCTAATCAGAAATTTCCAGCAATATTTATTGCCCACGGGACACAGGATACCGTAGTTCCCATCGGATCAGCGCGTAATGCTCAAAAAGTGTTGGAGAGCTTGGGCGCAACCGTAGAATATGAGGAATACGAAATGGCCCATGAGATTCGTCCTGAAACCTGCGATCGCATCCGCCAATTTGTATTAGACAAAGCGTTGTAGTTATCCCGCATTATTGTTGGGCGGCGCAACAATAATGCGGGATTTTAAGTTTAGTTAGGGACTTGCGAGAAAATAAAATACCAATCCAGATTTTCCAAAATCGGTGGGGCGGCGAAGCCGCCCCACCGATTCTGGTTTTATATTTG
>DCSN01000184.1:0-1521 GCA_002325645.1 Pseudanabaena sp. UBA1465 | reverse complement strand
TTATTAAGTCGCAAGTCCCTAACTGCCATCATATCCATCCTGTAAAGGGTAGCTCCTATCGAAGTCGAAAAACTTTTAAGTGTGGACATTTATTTCAACAACTAGCCAATTTCTGATATGACGGTGTATTGTTAAGATTGAAATAATCACTTATATAAATTGTATTTAGGTATATTTAGGAGATATTGTATGAATCTTTCAGACACACAAGTTTTCACCGCATTAGTAGTCGCTCTATTTCCCGCAGTATTGGCAGTTTTATTAGGTTCTGCTCTTTCTAATTCCTAATATTTATCTATCTATATTACTTTTTAATTTTTTACAACCTAGAGGTTGCGAATGGTTGCCAAGCGAAACCTGTCTCCGCGTGTTTCTCCAGTAGTAGCAAAACAAAACCTACGCCGATCACCAGATCAGAACAGGCGAAATGATGTTGTGAGCATCGGTTCACGCAGCAACCATTCCGCCGTCTCTAGCAACAGAGTTTCTGCTATGCCCATGACGGCTAATCCTGCATTGAGTGCGGCTAATGGCTACAGTGAAGCCGTTGCCAACTCGATCCAGCGCAAAAAAGAGCAATATTGTCGGACTAAGGCAACTGAATCCATAGTTGTGATTGCGGTGAATATGGCTTTGTCCTTTGCGGCGATCGCCGCAATTGCGAGACTATTACCCTATCAGTCATCCCAAAAAGATCGGCTTGATGAACTTATAACAGAGGTAAGTTCAGTCGAGCAACGGGTGAATGGGATGCGGGAGCAATTGCCCCAAACTCTAAATTCTGGTAAGTCTCAGGAAATGTTATTGCGAAAGCAGGGTTGGATTAAGCGTAATCAAATGACAATTAAGCTGCTTGAACCGACAGAAGTTGCTTCTCCCAATAATGACGGTGTGATGCCTACAACGACAACCGCCCAAAAATCTAATCGATAAAAAAGTTGTGCGAAGCACAATCTCTTAAGCATAAGTTATCTTTTCGCCCGTGTAGCGGGCGAAAAGATAACTTATTAACTATGCTGAACGACTTAACTCAATTAATCGAATTGCTAATAAAATTTCTGCAAGCGTTCTTTGCCAAGCATAATACCAACCAGCCCATCCATCGAAAATTCCACCTTTAAGAATTAAGCAATAAAATAAAATCACGATTGGTGCAATTACCTTTTGTTTGCGAAGGCGATCGCCAAAGCTCAATTGCTTGGCTGGAGTTGTCAATAATTTCTTAGCTTCGATCAGCAAATAACGATCTTGAGACTGTAACCATCTACTCAATGACTTGCGATCGTCATGATAGATATAATTCTTGAGATTGGCAGATTTACCATTGACTTGCAGAAGTTGTGTATGCCCATCATCAATATAAATCGCTTTATTTTTACAAAATAAAACTTGGCGTGGTGGCAACAATGCCCCTCTTAAGGATTTACCAAATACGCAGTATCGAAATTGAGCAAAATATCCATCAAATAAATCTGGTTTTCCCGTTTCAAACAGAAGCTGAATTTCTTGTTTTAATTGTTC
>DCSN01000065.1:3549-5650 GCA_002325645.1 Pseudanabaena sp. UBA1465 | reverse complement strand
GATTCTGGTTTTATATTTGGTACTTTATTAAGTCGCAAGTCCCTTATCGCAAAACTTGCCTTGCTATAGTACATACATGAACAATCAACCACAAGTCAGCATCATCATGGGTAGTGATTCCGACCTACCCACCATGCAAGGCGCGATCGCCATTTGCCAACAATTTAATATCCCCCACGAAGTCGCGATTATCTCCGCGCACCGCACACCAGAGCGCATGGTGGAATTTGCCAAGACTGCCCATACTCGCGGTATTCGCGTAATCATCGCAGGAGCAGGCGGCGCAGCCCATTTACCAGGGATGGTAGCGGCGCTATCGCCTTTGCCCGTAATTGGTGTACCTGTTTCCACCCGTCAACTTAGCGGCGTAGATTCTCTCTATTCTATTGTCCAAATGCCTAAGGGAATTCCTGTGGCAACGGTGGCGATCGGCAATGCGGACAATGCGGGACTATTGGCGGTACAAATCTTAGCTAGTCACAATCCTGAACTTCTAGAAAAGGTGATCGATTATCGTAAATCACTCAAAGATATGGTGATGGAAAAGCAAGAAAAGCTAGAGGAGTTGGGAAGTGAAAAATATTTACAGCAAATGTAATTGATAATGGTTGGACACAGTTTCTATTCAGAGTTACAGCAAAACTCGATCAAAGCCGCCACAAGAAGGGTCGCAGGGCGAAGCCCCGCAACGGGTTTTATATTTTAATTTGTGGCGGGTTTGAAAACAAATTGCTGTAGGACTTACGCAAAATCATTTTATCGTAGGGGCAATTCATGAATTGCCCCTAGCGATAAAATGGGGAGTTCAAGTCCTTTTGCGTAAGTCCTACAGAGTTTACAAATTTAGATAGAAGTCCTTAACTAAAGCAATGTAATCCTCTGTATAAATATGTTTGCTTTCCTCAATTGTCAGCATAGTTTCTTGAAGAGAAAATTGAGTCTTGCTAAATTCTAAGGCAATCCGCTTAATGGAACCTTGAGGCGTTGGTTTGATATTCACTTGGCGATCGCACCACAAACCAAAATTTCTAGATTTATTCAGAAAACTATAGGCTAAATCGGTCGGATAGATTACTGCCAAATGTCCATCGGATTTGAGTAATTGCTTCGCAATTTGCAAAATATTGGTTTGCAATAAACTATCGCTATGTCTGGCTAAGGTGCGCGATGCTTGGGATGCTTTGTAGGCATTTTCAAAAAAAGGAGGATTAGAAATAATTAGATCATATTGCTGAGAGCAAGTTGTGGCAAAGTTTTGAATATCACCGTGATGAGTTTGGAGGCGATCGCCCCAAGGTGACTTTTGGATATTATTGGTCGCCTGTTGATAAGCCTGTTCATCAATTTCGACAGCATCGATTTTTGTCTTGCTTGGATGGAGAGAAGTTTGCGATCGCTGAGCTAACATCAAAGCGATTAATCCCGTACCCGTGCCAATATCCAAAATTTGAGCATTCTCAGGAAGCATCACCCATGCGCCCAGCAAAATTCCATCTGTCCCGACTTTCATCGCGCATTGGTCTTGACAGATCGTAAATTGCTTAAATTGAAAAGAATGGTTTCGCATTTCTATGAAGATTGTTTCTCCCGCTATGCGGGAGAAACAATCTCTGGTTTTATTTTTGAAGAGACTGCAAACTATCTCTTCCGATCTTCTCTCAAAGCTTGTTCAATCAAGCGAATTGCATCGTTGGTTTTGTCAAGAGCCGCCGCCCGCTTGCCGCTATATCTCCTAGGCGCTCTTTCCAGATCCCGCTTAGCTTGTTTTAAATCGCGGAGAGCAGAAATCAGAGAGGTGTTATTTTTATCTCTATCATTGTCACGATTGTCTTTCTCTTTAACTGAGTAGCTAGTAAAGCTCTCAGCATTGTATTTGATAGGATTAGCAAATGTAGCCGAAACTGGACTCAGAATTAATAGCAGTCCAGCTAGGGAAGTAATGCGTGCAAGATTCATAAGATATTTATGTCCTTAAAATCAATCGACTTAACAGGCAAAATAGACGAATGTAAACCTTGCTTGTTCCCACTGCAAAACCATCTTCTCAAATGATCAGAATCAACTCGGATGGGAGCAGCTAAAACCATAGTTTGTGATGCCC
>DCSN01000065.1:3205-3495 GCA_002325645.1 Pseudanabaena sp. UBA1465 | reverse complement strand
GGGCATCACAAACTATGGTTTTAATTGGATTATTTATAAACGCGATCGCATTTGCTTAGCAATCACATCAGGATGCTCGGCTTTCATGATGGAGCGAACTACCGCTACCCGCTTTGCACCTGCGGCGATCGCATCTTCTAAGGTATGTTCATCAATGCCACCGATCGCAAACCAAGGAATCTGAATATTTTGTGCTGCATAATTGACATATTCATGACCTGCGGCGGCTTTGTTGGGTTTAGTGGGCGTAGCATGAACAGGACCAACCCCGACATAATCCACTTGGTTAT
>DCSN01000065.1:0-3101 GCA_002325645.1 Pseudanabaena sp. UBA1465 | reverse complement strand
TCACCACCATTAGCATTAAGGATTTGACGCACGGCCGCAACAGGTAAATCCGTTTGTCCCACATGAATACCATCGGCTCCTACGGCGATCGCTATATCAACGCGATCGTTCACTAAAAACAGCGCATCGTATTTATGACAAATATCACAAAGCTGCTGCGCGATCGCCAATCTAGTGCCATCTTCACCATCTTTTTGGCGATACTGTACAATCTGCACACCACCTTGCAGCGCCGCCTCCACCACGGAGACAATATTATCTACGGGCATTGTTACTAGATACAAACTCGCGTTTTGTAATTTTTGGCGGCGAATTTGTCCAATTTTATTTCCAATATGCTTGGCTTCATGGCTTAGCAATTGGCTTTCCAAGGTATAGACCTGATAGCGCATTTGTTTCATCGCTGCGCCTAAATTAGGATCAATAATTTTGCCGTATTCTTCCAAAACCCTGAGCGCTTCCTGCAAACGTCCCATATTTGCCCTTAAAACTGCTTGCACATCGGCACGACTCACTTCATTAGCGTGACTCAGCCCTGTAGCAGGGTCATCGGGAGTATTACGAGCGCGGCGAAATTCCTCTTTATGCCATTGAGCAAGGGTTTGGCGCATCTGTTTGCAGCGATCGCATAAATCTATATCTTCCAAACCAAAGCGACACCATTCTTCAATGGTGCGGAGAGCTTCACGGGCGCGATCGAGGTTAGCATCAAGGATGCGATAGATAATTTGTTGAGACATGGGAAAAGTTAAGATTAAATTAATAAGACTTACGCAAAATGAATCGAAACCCTGATTCTAGCGTAGTGGCAATTCATGAATTGCCACTACTTTTGGCTATTTTGCGTAAGTCCTAATTAAATGAGACAAACGAGCGAAGCTCGTTTATCTCGGTTAGAAGTCAAAATCGAAGGCGGGTTCGGCGCGTAATTTACCTAGACCGAGATCCTTATCATCCATTAGATTAATTTCATAATAACCTAAGATATGCTGAGGTGCAGGATTACCGCGTGATGCTCCTGTAATTCCCATCGCAATAATTACGCAGATATTTCCTTTTGTCTGTTTAGATCGTTGTTGCCAACGCTTATGATGCTCATTGTTGATGGCTTTTTTATCAAATTCGCCAAAGAGATGAAGATCATCATTTTCCATCACCATTAAGCCCAACTGGCAGGTATTGCCAAGGATATCTTCAGCAGGATTGAAACATAAAGCTTTAATTCCCCCAAAGTTATTAATTTTTCCAATCAATTCCAAGGCTTTTGGGCGTGAAGTCTGAATCATCA
This sequence comes from Pseudanabaena sp. UBA1465, assembly GCA_002325645.1. Classification (GTDB taxonomy): domain Bacteria; phylum Cyanobacteriota; class Cyanobacteriia; order Pseudanabaenales; family Pseudanabaenaceae; genus Pseudanabaena. The sequence goes on along the minus strand of DCSN01000065.1, from coordinate 1,813 downwards.
ATCCTGGTAAGCCTTCACTTTTTTGAATGATCGCTTTGGGCAGCTTGTCAGCGAGTTGTCGATGAATTTTGGCACTATGTAAAAATTCCACCTGCTCCCAAGGAATCGTCATCATATGGATCAGAGTATTTTCTGGCAAGAGATCCTCATTGATCAGTGGGGAATCATCATCTTCATTATCTTCATCAATGATGTTATGCAACTCATCGGACAATTCAGGCATTGTTTTGACAACAACCTTGATGCTTTCTTCCACATCACTATCAAGGCTAGGGGCATAAATATCGTAAGTACCCGTCAGATCGCTAAAGTTAGATTTGAGGCGATCGCGATATTGCTCCCAGAATTGATTGAGTGCTTGCAGCGCCACCGTCAGGGCGATCGCCTCTTCATCATATAAATATGGTCTACCACCTTCGAGGGGATGCAATGTCCCATAGATCGGCTTCATGGGCGCTACTGTTGCAGGTAAAGCGCGTAATTTTCCACGAAAAGGAAATGGGGGCAAGTCATCTTCCATTTCCAAGTCAGTGGTCTCAAACAAGTTAAATAAACAATCTTGATGCAAAAATGTTTCTTCAATTTCATCTTCAGAATTGCCTGAGACAATGCGATGCCGAAACTTGACGAGGGACTCTTCAGTGCGATAGAAAATCACGCCTTGCTCTAATCCCATCTTGCCCATGACGATCGCATAGAGCGTTTCTAAATCCCATGCATCGAGTTGAATGGAAATCACTTGATGATCCCAAAGCGAATCCCAAGGTGCATTGCGCCATAGTTGCTCAGATTGTCGATGTAAAGCGGCGGCAAAGCGTTCTGGGACGATCGGCGGATTTGCGGAAAAGCTTTCTAAGATATGGGAAAAAATCTCATCGATTAAAGGCAATCGCTCAATATATTCGACGGAAATGCCTAAATCCTGTAGCACCCCACGCAGATAAAACTGAAGCTCGCGATCGCATACTAAAATCTTTTGGGGCAAAGATGGCTGAGCAGGGCTTTGAGGATGTTCGATCGCTTGCAACAGGGCGCGGACAAAAGCCTCATGCCCCACAGCCGAGTCAACTACATCCATTGCGCGTACCATTCCCATCGAGCCATCTACCCACAAAATGCAGTGGGGCTTAGACTCTTCATCATGGGCGTGAAGCGAAATAATATTAGAAGAGTCTTGTGGTTGGCGAATCTTAGCTGGTAAAGCACGGCGATCGCCTTCCCAAACCGCAGATGACTGCTTGAGCTTTTGGAGACGGCGAAGAGTAGATCGGTTTAGCGTGGTCATCGAAAATTTTCTCTAGATTAGCCACTCTCAGGAAATTCTTAAGAGTGCATTGATCGATTTAACTACGATATGGCAAGAAATTACTAGATTAAGACTAGAAATTATCACAATCATCTAGCTAAATGGCTAAATGGCTAGATGGCACAATCTCATAACGGGTGATTGAGATACAATCTTATTGAGTAATTCTTACAGCCATTGGCATAGTTACTAATCTTTTCAATTATCCAACTTAAATTACAATTCTGCACCTATGGATGAGCTAAAACCGATTCTCAATGAGTTCTTAGGGCAACCCGTTGCCTTTGTGGGTGGACTCGTTTCGGGCTTTCTTAAGCTCGATCTGCAACAAGACCCGTTAAAAAGTTGGCTAGAACAGCAAGGAGCAACGCCTACTACGGTGTCCTCTAGCAACAATGGCAAAACCGACGGACCTCAATCAATTTCAATCGAGTGAACTACCAGACGCTGACCGATTAGGCGGTACAGCGCTGGCTTCCTGATTCAACGGGGATAGCGTCCAACAAA